>CAOJND010000149.1 GCA_948439445.1 uncultured Eubacteriales bacterium
TGGCGAATATGGGCCGCATCACAGCGGTTGATCTGGAGCGCACCGCACGAGAACTGGCGGACATCAGCGCCGCTCTCCGTGGCATCCAAGAGCAGGGGAGGCGAGGCAAATAGCCATCATCAATTTTACGAATTATCCCAGAGGTCAGAGCCGGGGCGGTATGGGAGCCGCCATGCGCTATGTCAAGCAGGGCGAAAAGACGCGGTGGGGCGACCGGCAGTTGGTCAGCGGTGTCAACTGCCACCCGGAGAGCGTCTACGATGACTTCCTCCAGACCAAGCTACTCTACCACAAAGAGGATGGCAGAATGTTCTACCACATGGTGCAGTCCTTCCCCAAAGGCGAGCCTGTCGATCCCACCGCCGCCCACGCCGCCGCGCTAAAGCTGGCGGAGTATTTCGAGGGGCGGGAGGTGCTGGTCTGCGCCCACACGGATCGCGACCACATCCACTCCCACTTCATCATCAACAGCGTCAGCCTGGATGATGGCAGGAAACTCCACATCAGCGAGAAGGAACTGTCCGAACTCCGGCAGCGCAATGATCGGGTCTGTGCGGAGTTCGGCCTGCCGGTATTCCAGCCGGAGCAAAAGAAAAAGGTAGGGGCAATGACCTCTGCCGAGTATCATGTTGCAGCCAAGGGGGAGAGCTGGAAGTTTCTTCTGATGAATGTGATCGATGAGTGTATGCGGTGCGCTAAAAACCGGGACGAATTTATTCTGCTGATGCGGAGCGAGGGCTACGACGTCCGCTGGCAGGATTCCCGAAAGAACATCACCTACACCACGCCCGATGGAAAAAGTGCCGGGACGACCGGCTCCATGACGAAAAATATCTGAAGGAGAATATGGAAAATGAGTTTGGAATCAGAGAGACCTTTATCGCTGGACGAACTGCGCCAGCGGAATATGCGTCAGACAACTCCTCCGCCGGAATGGCGGCTGACAGAGGAGGAGTGGGGGAATCTGTTGGATTGGATCATCGATCTGCACCAGCTGGTAAAGGAGCAGAATTCTCTTCTCGCCCAACTGAAACCGCCGGCACAGCCGCCGCAGCTGAAGCCGCTGGCCCAGGATGTGTCCGCCATTCGGGAACTCCTCCAACAGGCTGGGAGGAAGAAAGAGCGGCACTTCTCGCTCCCGCATATCAGCCTCCCGCGGCCCAATTGGGCGTGGCTGATGGTTCCGGCAGTGCTGGTGGGATTGGCCGTGCTTTGGTACAGCTCGGTCACAATCTTGAGAGCCTTGGGGATGTAGCTCCGGCATATACCGCCCCAACTCATACGGATCGCAAGACCCGCCAGAAGGAGCGGGAGAAGAAAATTGCCCACGGTCACGCCGAGGATGATCACGAGGAATATCGCGGCATGACGCAGACCATGTAGAAGGAGGATCTCTATGAGAACAGAATTTGAAGAATACATCAGCACCGGAATGCTGGGATCATATCATCCGGAGTCTGCCATGGTTAGATGGATGGAAGATGGCAGCGTAGATACCGTCTTCGCTGACACAACTCAGACGGATTCTACCTGGAACCGGGAGATGCTGATCGAGGGCCGGGTGTTCCACGTCACCTCTGTCTTTGCCGGGGAACCGTCAGCAACGCCAACAGAAAAGCTGCTGGCGCTCATCGACACAGAACTGGCAAAAGAATCCCAGGATGCTATCAACCCACGGTTCTTCAGCATGACACCAAAGCTGTTCAATCAGTTCATTGGAAAACCGGTCACGGGTGGTTGGCGGTATGGGATCGGATGTAAGCAAATCGGAGTAACACCGGCTGACCACATCCAGTTCCAGAGCAAATCGGTCAAGATGGCCCCAAAGATTTTTAATAGCCCCTTGGGTACTGTACCCCTTGCCGCAACCGTCAATCGTTTCCTGCATTTGGAACGCTTTGATTTGCTTATAAGGTTTGTTCACTAACGCTGAACAATGCTTGAACGCTGAACAGAGGGAAGCCCGGTTGGATTGGCCCAACTTTGGAGCCTTCTTCTCTTTCCAGAGTTCAAACAATTCCTGAAGCGTGAGTTTGGCCCGGTCAACGTCCCAGGGATCGCGGTTGTATTGGGCTAAGATTTCAAGCCCTTCTTCCCGTGTGGCGGTATAGCCGATAATCTCAATGATGGGCTGTTGCTTGTCATTCCACCCCACTGTTTTCTTGATGATGTACGGGCGGCGGCGTTTCCCTGACAGCTTGGCAACAGTCCTGTATCCGTTCGGCAATCGCATTTTATCACCTTTCCTTTTCCTTTCAAAAATGGTTGCAAGAACCCAAGGACAGGTGATATAATAACGTTATCTGGGCGCTATTTTGGATTACCTGTCCAAGATGGTTCCTTGCCGTCCCTGGTGCTACCAACACTGGGGGCGGCTTTATTTGTTTTGAATCAGAAACAAGATTTAATCAGAACTTTATAAATTTTATCATCAATTTCAATTAAACTACGCTTCCCATTTTGAACTGAAGCGCTACCTGATAAATGCCCTTATTTTTAGCAGACAATCCACCGGCCAACATTCCAACAGGGCCAAGTAAAGCCCCACCAACCAAACCACGGGCCACCCCTGAAGCGGCGCTTTTCCGGTGTTCATCGGTAATTAGTTCATAGGATTCCACCGTACTAGAATTAAGTATGATGGTATCAGACGGTTTGAATCCAACAGCAATAGAAACCATCCCAAAAGAACTGCTTACAAGATTGCCTGTGTAGTCCCCGGCAATGACCCGGTTTTTTGCGTTTGCCATGAGTTTATTCCCTCTTTCATATTTGTGTAATCTGTTCCGTATCTGTTCCGTATCTGTTCCGTTGAAAAGCCTTGTATTTCAATGGTTTAAAAGAAATGGAACAGATGGTACAGATACTATACTCTTAAATTATAAATACAAAAATAAATAATATAAAAAGTATAATAAATAGCAAGTGGACGTTTTATCTGTTCCATCTGTTCCAGGGGCTTGTCTCTGTTGTGCGTGGCAATCACCACCTTGCCGCTGTACGCCAACCAGATTGGGTGGGCCATTCCTGAAGAATATTCTGATCTGTTTGCAGACCTGATTATTTTGGGCGCTGTCCTGGTTGTGTCCTGCAAATATATCATGGAAGCTTTCACCAAGTTCAAAAAAATTCTGGAATACAAGGGGGAACCATTATGAACCTGATCAAATCTATCATGACCAAAAACCCGTGTTACACGGCGGGGCGGAAAATCACAGTGAAAGGGCTTATGCTTCATTCTGTGGGCTGTTGCCAGCCCAACGCCTCTGTTTTTGTCAACAACTGGAACCGGCCTGATTACAAAAATGCCTGTGTCCACGGCTTCATTGACGGTAATACCGGCGCGGTATATCAAACCCTTCCCTGGAACCATCGGGGATGGCAAGCCGGGGGAGCCGCGAACAACACCCACATTGGCGTTGAAATGTGTGAACCCGCTTGTATCAAGTATACGGGCGGGGCAAACTTCACCTGTTCTGACCTTGCCACCGCCAAAGCGGTTGCCGCCCGGACATACAACGCCGCTGTGGAGTTGTTCGCCATGCTGTGTAAGGAATACGGCCTTGACCCGCTGAAGGATGGCGTGGTCATTTCCCACCGGGAAGGTCATAGCCGGGGCCTTGCTTCCAATCATGGTGATCCTGAACACCTGTGGAACCAGCTTGGGACGGGGTACACCATGGACGGCTTTAGAAGGGCCGTTAAAGCCGCTATGGGCGGTGGTGGTGTCGCGTTACTACCCCCAACACCGAAAAGCCCATCACGGCCCCGGAAACGGGCAAGCTGACCCCCTACATGGTGAAGGTTACGGCAACCAACCTGAATATCCGGGCCGGGGCCGGAACCAACCACCCCACCAAAGGCTTCATCAAGCCGGGGGTTTATACCATCGTGGAGGAAGCCACCGGCAAGGGGGCCACCAAATGGGGCAAGCTGAAAAGCGGGGTAGGCTGGATCAGCCTGGACTATGCAAAACTGGTGTAATTCAGTGTTCCTAGTTTGTTACTAATCGGGCCGCTAAAGTCCGCTATTGACAGCTAAAATTCTTTGAATTACAATAGTCCCCGCTAGTTGCAACTAGTCCGTTTTCATGGTACAATAAAATGCGCAAATAAAAAAGGACATAGTTTGCCGGTCTCTGGTAGAATGAAGTCGTGACACACCATTCTGAAAGGAGACAGCAAACCATGTCCGAGAAGATTGTACAGCTA
>CAOJND010000150.1 GCA_948439445.1 uncultured Eubacteriales bacterium
TGGAGGTATGCAACATGAAAATCGCTGTTATCTGTGCCAATGGAAGGACCGGTCGTCTGATCGCTAAAGAGGCCATGGATCGGAACCTGGACGTCACCGCCGTGGTTCGCGAGGAAAACAAGTCCGCTGCCAGCAAGGTGATTGCGAAAGACCTGTTTGACCTGACCACCACCGACCTCAAGGGCTTTGATGCTGTGGTGGATGCGTTTGGCGCTTGGACGCCGGAGACGCTGGAGCAGCACAGCACCGCGCTGAAGCACCTGTGCGACATCCTCAGCGGCACAGATACCCGCTTGCTGGTGGTAGGCGGGGCCGGGAGCCTGTATGTCAACCCCGAGCATACCGCCACTGTGTCCGATGGTCCGGACTTCCCGGAGATGTTCAAGCCTCTGGCCGCAGCTATGGCCAAGGCCCTGGGCGAACTGCGCCAGCGCAAGGATGTCAAGTGGACGTATATCAGCCCTGCCGGAGATTTCCAGGTGGAGGGGGAGTGTACCGAGGAATACATTCTGGGCGGTGAGGAGCTGACCTTGAATAGCAAGGGCGAGAGTATCATCAGCTACGCCGACTATGCCATCGCTATGGTGGATGAAATTACCAACGGGAGCCATATCCAGGAGCGCATTTCCGTCGTGCGCAAGTAAATCGGAGCAGCGCTGGGCCGTCCTGCATCACACGGGACGGCCTATGGACAATAATCAGAAACTAGGAGAACCGCTTATGGAATATCTGGAACAAATACAACAACTCAACACGATGTTGCTGGCAGAAATGCCAGAGTACCAGTCCCAGGCAGATGGCTTTCCGCCGGATTTGGCCAGCCAGAGAAGACTGTTTCGCAGTCTGATGAACCTCCGCCCACCCATGCCTCTGAACCGGGAATTTCTTGTCATGCAGGACGATCTCCTGTCTGCCGAACGAGATAGCAAGGGCATTGTTGATGGAATCGCTCTGCCTACCGTCAACGGGTATTCTCAAATAGCGGTTTGGAAAGGGGATATTACCCGATTAAAGGTGGACGTGATTGTGGACGCGGACAACTCCGCCCTGCTGGGCTGTTTCTGTCCCTGCCACGGCTGTATTGACAACGCCATCCATTCAGCGGCTGGCCTCCAGCTTCGGGACGAATGCAATCAAATTATGCACGCCCAGGGTCACCCGGAACCCAATGGCCGGGCCAAGCTGACAAAGGGCTACAACCTTCCCGCCCGGTATGTCCTGCACACCGTTGGTCCCATTATCCAAGATCACGTTACCCATCAGGACAGGCAGGAATTGGCATCCTGCTACCGCTCCTGCTTGGAGCTGGCGGCGAAGCACGGGTTGGAGAGCGTGGCCTTCTGCTGCATTTCTACCGGGGAATTTCACTTCCCCAACCAAGAGGCCGCTGAAATCGCGGTCAAAACTGTTACGGATTTTCTCCAGCAGGATATGTCCATCAAGAAGGTGATTTTCAATGTTTTCAAGGATATTGACGAGACAATCTACCGCCGCATACTCGGCGCAAATCGAACGGCTGAAACAGGCGCTTGACAAGGCTGACGCTATCGTGATCGGCGCGGGGGCAGGTCTGTCTGCCTCGGCAGGACTGACCTATTCCGGCGAACGGTTTGAAAGGTACTTCAAAGATTTTGCCGGCAAGTACGGCATCCAAGATATGTACTCCGGGGGTTTTTATCCGTTCCCGTCACTGGAAGAATATTGGGCTTGGTGGAGCCGCCAAATCATGGTGAACCGCTACGAACCTGCTCCGAAGCCGGTCTATGATGATTTGTTGAAATTGGTAGAGGACAAGAACTATTTTGTTCTGACAACAAACGTAGACCACCAATTCCAGCTTGCGGGCTTTGATAAGAAGCAGCTGTTTTACACCCAGGGGGACTATGGCCTGTGGCAGTGCTCCAAGCCGTGCCACCAGCGCACCTATGACAACGAGGAAGCGGTCCGGCGGATGTGGGCGGAGCAGCGGGATATGAAAGTGCCATCAGAGCTTGTTCCTCGCTGCCCCGTCTGTGGCAGGCCCATGACCATGAACCTGCGGACGGACGACACCTTCGTGCAAGACGAGGGGTGGTATCAGGCTCGGGAACGCTATCAGAATTTTCTCCGGCGGCATGAAGGGCAGCGGGTGGTTTTTCTGGAATTGGGTGTTGGAGGCAATACGCCGGCCATTATCAAATATTCGTTTTGGAAGCATACGCTCAATAACCCCAATGCCCTCTATATCTGTGTCAATTTCCAAGAAGCATTTGCGCCAAAGGAAATCATATCGCGCTCGATTTGTATTGCCAGCAATATAAGCGAATTTCTTCAAAATATCCGCTAAAGGAAAGTACACCTTGATTCTGACATCAGGGTGTGCTTTTTATCCATGGATGCACATAAGTCCGATATGCAATTTTTTGGCAATCAAATGGTGGAAGTGACGGGGGAATGGTGTGTTGTACAACTGCTCACTTCAACTTTGCTGAATTCTATTAGGGATCAAGCAGAAAGGAAATACTTAGTAAATAGATTGATTTCCGCGCCGTTCGGGAAGATGAGCAATCTGAAAGAATACATGTATACTGTATCAAAGTTTAAGAACGCCAAATTTTTTGCCTTTCATATTGACTTCTCTACCCAAACCTGCTATTATAATTATACAGAAAAGCGGTGCAGGGAAACTCTCCCCGTACCGCTCGTTTTTTCCAGATGCCATGTTCATTTCAGACATGAAATAAGGCTTCTCTGGAAGGAAAAAGTCTGGATTCTGTAGGGGAGTCCAGGCCTTTGGCCATTTTTTGCCCTAGGAACATGAAGTTTTACCAAATTAATCTAGATAGAGCATTTCAAAAGCGCAAGACCTCTCTTTTTTGTGCAGGGATTGCGAGGAAAAACCGGGGAAGATCGGGTATACTGAAAAGCGGTTAGGAGGGGTTTATCACATGGAATGGATTGAAAATTTAAACAATGCAATTTATTATCTGGAGGAGCATTTGACAGATGAGATCGATTATGGACAGCTTGGGCGGATCGCCTGCTGTTCTGCCTATCATTTTCAAAGAATGTTTACCTATCTTGCGGGAATTCCTTTGTCCGAATATATCCGCCGGAGAAAAATGTCCCTTGCCGCTGTGGACTTGCAGGCAGGGAACGTAAAAATTATTGATGTGGCCGGCAAGTATGGCTACAGTTCTCCCACCGCGTTTAATAGAGCGTTTCAGTCTGTTCACGGAATTGCCCCATCTTCTGTAAAAAGCGAGGGCGTATCTGTAAAATCTTTCCCGCCAATTACCTTTCAAATCACGATTAAAGGAGTGGAAGAATTGAATTACCGAATTGAAACAAAACAGGCTTTTCGCGTAGTGGGCGTTTCGGTTCCGTTGGAAAAGGACATTGAGAAAAATTTTGCGGTGATTCCCGCGAAATGGCAGGAGATATCCGAAAATGGAACCTTGCAAAGGCTGGTTGGTATGATGGACACGCCGCCAATGGGCGTCCTTGGCATCAGCACCTGCAATGATACACAACCATGGAGATACTACATTGCCGTCGCCACCCGGCAAGAAAAAGGGGCGTTTGAAGCATACACCGTGCCTGCCGCAACTTGGGCAATCTTCTCCGGATCAGGAACCAATCAGTCGATCCAGGAGCTGGAGCGGCAGATCGTAACGCAATGGCTGCCAACCTCAGGATATGAGTACGGCAATGCCCCGGATATCGAGGTATATATCAATCCCGATCCGCAAAACGCGCAATACGAAGTCTGGATTCCAGTTCGCAAGCGTTAAACCAAATCCAGCGAGGAATTGGAAAAGCCATGGAACCTGAAAACGGGTTCCATGGCTTTTGTATAGGTTGTCAGCTTGCACAGAAGAAACAGGCAAGCGCCTACTTGGATGACTTTACCAGATCCACAATAATCTGGGCACAGTGCTCGACCCCAATGGTACTACTGTTTAGACAGATGTCATAGTTCTGCGCCATACCCCAGGCGCGGCCGGTATAGTGCTGATAATTAACCTTGCGCCGCTTATCTTTTTCGTGCAGCCGCGCCTCGGGACTCTTTTCCGATTCGCCGTAAAGCTTTACAATTCGGTCGGCACGGCAAGCCATGTCCGCATGAATAAGAGCGTGGCGACAATCAGACCGGTCGGTGGGGCTGTCATCG
>CAOJND010000151.1 GCA_948439445.1 uncultured Eubacteriales bacterium
ATCTGACGATCCCGACGGTTTGCAGGGGATCAACATGGAAAAATATCAGAAGGCCAACTATGCCCGGCGGATGGCCAACAAGCCCTACCGGGATCAGATGGAAAATCAGTACCAGTGGTGCATTGCCGCAGTGCCGGGTCAGGCTTGGGCGAAGAAGATGTTCCCAGGGTTGCCCCGGGGACAGGCCCAGGAGAAGCTGTGGGAGTCGATTTTGTCCGCTTCCCGGGTGACGGAGGATCCCATTCAGGCGTGGGAGGCACATAATCGGAATTTAAAGGCCCGGTGCGACTATTTGAACAGCCTGGAAATTGATGCGCTTCATTATACAGCAGATAACGGCACAGATTTTACCGTGTGGATGATTCCCCAGGCCCAATTCTGCGGCGGCGGGGAGCAGAGCAAACGGGGCGTGTTTTACAATCCCAATATTCCCACGGAGGAGTGCTTTATCTCACCCATGCGGGGCCGGGCGGAGGGTGTTGTCTATGCCACCAAGCCTTTGAGCTACCAGGGGCAGCTCATCGATGGTTTTTCCATTCGGTTCGCCCAGGGAAAGGCGGTGGAGGTCCACGCCAGGCAGGGAGAGGAGCTGCTCAAAAGCATGATTTCCATGGACGAAGGCGCTGCGTATCTTGGCGAGTGTGCCCTGGTTCCCCAGGATAGTCCCATTGCCGCCAGTGGTCTACTGTATTACAACACCCTGTTTGATGAAAATGCCGCCTGTCATCTGGCGCTTGGTGCGGGCTACGCCGATACCATTCGGGATTTTCAAAATAAGACCTTGGAGGAATGCCGGGCGTTGGGGATCAACGAATCCATGATTCATGAGGATTTTATGATTGGCTGTGACACATTGAACATCGATGCAATCACCCGGGCGGGGAAAACGGTGCCGATTTTCCGTGGCGGGGTCTGGGCATTTTAGTCGAGTGCTTTCCCTTACTCCGACAGTGGTTTCCTGACGCCAGATTAAGGCAATTGAATATTGACGAATTATAGTGGGTGCTTTGGATGATATGCACAAAAACGAATGATAAATTTGCAGCATAATGGAGAAATGAAAAGTCTTAGCTAAAATTTAGTTGATATACTTCATGAGCCTGGTAAAATGTAAGAGCTATCAAGCTTGCGCTTGTCGAAAAAGGGGCAAAAGAAACATTTCTCCGTGTACAGGTGAGTAAAAGCAGGAAAAAGCTGGATCTACTCACCTTTTAGAGCCAAATTGCTCACGGACTGGGGAAGACGCCACGATCCAGCTATGAGGTACGGATATGCGACAGAAAAGAAGATGGCTTTGCTGCTTTGCAGCAGTGGCGGCAAGCATATTGCTGACGGGTTGTCCGGAAGACGTGGCACCTCAGACGGAGCCTACCTCCCCGGCGACAGAGCAGGCGACGCAACCGGTTCAGCAGGATCCCTCTGGGGAACCGCTGGGGTATCGAGATACAGCGGCGTTGGAAGACGGCTTTTATGCCGTGGGTACCCAGGGACGCATTGATTTCATCTTTCCAGACGGTACGGTTGAGGCATGCCAGTCCGGCACAACCGCCACGATTAGCGGTGTGTGCTTGGTAAACGGTATGGTCGTGGCCAGCGCGGAGGATGGGACGGTGCTTTGGTCCGAGGATGGAAGGACGTTCACCGTGCAGACCGTAGCCCAGGGGAAGACTTTGGTGGGGATCACCCAGTATGGTGGGCTGTATTATACGGCAGATGACCAGGGGACGATCTATGCTTCGCAGGATTTGGTGAGTTGGACGGATCGCCGGTTTGAAGGAGTGGATGCGCTAATTGGCATCACTGCCACCAACCAATGCGTGGTAGCCGTTTCTGAGACGTCGGATATTGTCATGTCCTTCGACGGCTTGGAATGGTCCCACATGAATTATGATGAGAAGTACGACGGCCTTTCCATGACCTATGGTTTCCAGCAGGTGGTCAGCGCCGGCGAGACGTTTTTTATCTTGGGATACCGGCTGGATAATCCCAATGTTCCGGCGGTGCTGTACTCCGACACCGGCGAGGTGTGGATGGAAAAGCCTTTGATGGAAATCAACGGCCAGGTGCCCACAGGGGAGCAGCTACTGCGGTTGTACGACCTGGGGGTGGACATTGACCAGCTCTACGCCCCGGCCAACGACGGCCAGGTTGTGACCATCACCAGTTGCGTGGTGTGCAATGAGATGCGGGCGCTGGACGGCGCCCAGGGACGTCTGATGAGCATTTCCGTAACGCCGGATGTGGTTTTGGTGGCTGGCGACGGCTATTATTTCCAGATCATTGACAGACAAGAGCTGCGGCAGGACCGGATTCAGGCGGAACAGGCCTGGGCTGATGTGCAGTACAACGGTGCGGTTCTCATTGACGTTCGAGAAGCGGATGAGTTGGAGGAATACGGTTATATTCCCGGCAGCCTGCACATTCCGCTGGCGCAGGTGCAGGCTAGTTTGACCCAGCAGGTGCCGGACCTAAATACAGAGTTGATCTTCTATTGTGCCTCGGGCAAGCGGTCCGCTCAGGCGGCGGAGATGGCCCTGGAATTAGGATATGAGACAGTCTACAATTTGGGCGGTCTCAGTGACTGGCCGTATGAAATTGCCACGGCGGGAGAATAAGCATAGAGCGCTGCAAGGCGATTAATTGCTGGAGGAAAACGATTTCCAAAGGCGACAGGCCAAGTTTGGCCGAAAGGATAAAAGGGAAAACATGATGAAACAAACCCAATGGCTGGTAAGGCTGGTTGGAATGCTGCTGTGCATGACGCTACTGGTCGGATGTGCGTCTGAAGAGTCAGCGCAGACGGATCCGCAGCAGGACCAGGTGGACGCGAAGGCATGGGAAACAGTGGTTGCCCAATGTGGGGAGCACAGTCTGACCAACGCTACGTTGTCCTACTATTTCTGGTCCGGCTACGCCGCCTTTTTAAACTACTACGATTCCAGCGCACAGGTTTATCTGGATCTTTATAAGCCTTTAAACGAGCAGCAATACTCCGATGATATGACCTGGGAGGACTATTTTATCAACAATGCGTTGACGGCGTTCCGGCAGTACAGCGCAGTGTGTGACTTGGCCCAGGAGCGGGGCTATACCCTGAGCGAAGCAAACGCCAAGCTTTTGGAGAATCTGGAGCAGGAGCTTCTTGCCACCGCCCAGGAGATGGGCTTTGAAAGCGCCCAGGATTATCTACAGACCAACTATGGGCCTGGCGCCACGGTGGAAAATTATCGGGCGTATATGGCAGATTATCTGATGGTACGGGAGTACATAGCTGCCGCCCAGCAGGAATACAATTTTACAGAGCAGCAGATTGAGGAAAACTATGACCAGAACGCCAGCTCCTATGCGGAGCGAGGGGTGGAGAAGGAGGACCAGGTTATGGCCTCGGTCCGGTATCTGGCACTGTTTTCCTATGACCAGCCCCTGGAGACGGAGGCCCTTGGCACCGTCACCGCCGGAGAGGTCTTTGAAATGCTGATGACCCAGTGGGAAGAAAGCGAAGATCACTCGGAAGAGGCTTTTATGAAGCTGGGAGAGGAGTGGTCCAACTACGGCGTCGTTCAAAACTATGTGGAGCAGATGCGACCCAACGGCGGCAATGTAGAGGAGATTGAGGACTGGGTTTTTGATCAGGAACGAAAAGCCGGGGATTATTTGGCACTGGAATCAGACCATGGATATTTTCTGGTGTACTATAGCAAGCCCTGCGATCATCCCTATTGGTATGAACAGAGCCTATATGATTTGCAGTACAGCGCGTTTTCCGCTATTGTAAACGAAAAGATAGAATCTATGGACTTTTCCTTTGAGGCGGACCAGATTGTAATCGCGCAAAGTCAGGATTTGTATGCGGCCTCTGAGTAGGACCAGTTTGTACGTGGAGATATTTGGCGCAATGTACAAAATGTAAATATATGAAATGTACAGACTGCTCAAAATGGCAGGAAACAATAGGATTTATGAAAAAATGACTTGACAGTACGCAGAACTGTCATTAAAATTTAGTTTAGCAAAACCGAAATGTGAATGTCCTATTCTGGTATTAACACGACAGTTGAAGAAAGCTGTTGTGTGATACAAAAAACAATTTTGAAAGGAAGAAACGAAAATGAAAAGACTGATCGCACTGCTGTTGGCTGGCGTCA
>CAOJND010000152.1 GCA_948439445.1 uncultured Eubacteriales bacterium
CACTCGTGATGTTCCCATTGAGATACACTGGAATTTTTAGCCCCAGGTTGCACTTGCGTGATTGCACCAGAACAGAAAGCGAGAGTTACCTATGATAATATCCTGCGTCTTAGCGATGATCCGGATGTCAATAACGTTATCAAATTCTTAAGAGAAAGAGAAGTGGTCCATTTCCAGCGGTTTGGCGAGGCTATGGAGCTTCTACGGGAAAAACTCAATCAAAAAAATGTTTATTGCATGAATCCCTCCATGGATCTATAGTGGTTACCCCGGCGGATCGTTTGCTCTGCCGGGGCTTTTTATTTCCATTGCATGAATCATATAGGCTATCTTACATATGAAAAACTTGGTGACAAAATAATATTTTTCTGCTATAATGTTTTTAATTTCATAGGACAGTTCGAGACCATCCTGTCGGTAAACAAAACTAGGGAATTTGGATGGGCGCAAGTGCGCCCATTTTCTGTTTAGAAAGGAATTTACATATGAATAAAAAAACCCGTTTTATTGTCCATGCCGCTGTGCTGGCGGCGCTGTACGTGGTACTGACCTATTTGCAGAATTTTTTGCTGCCAGGTACAACCTCCTGGGCCATTCAGTGTCGGGCCGCCGAGGCACTGTGCATTTTGGCTCTGTTCTCCCCCGCCGCGATTCCCGGTTTGACCATTGGCTGTCTACTATTTAATATCAGCAATTCTGCCTCGCTGCCCTTGGATTTCCTGATAGGTAGTCTGGCAACCCTTCTGGCTACTGCCACCATGTTCGGCACCAGAAAGATTACCATAAAAGGCTATCCTGCCCTGGGTATGGCGATGCCGGCTTTTGTCAACGGAATCCTTGTGGGCTGGGAGCTTACCATCTACATCGGTGGAGCATTTTGGCTCAACGCAATATATGTAGCCCTTGGCGAGGCCATTGTGCTTTATGTGGTTGGCACAATCCTTTTCTACACGCTAAAGGTGAGAAAACTGGATCAGAAGTTATTTGCTTGAGACAAGTAAAATAAGATTATTTTCCGACAGGGGACGATTTATCCTTGAAACGAGACATATAACAGACTCGAAACGGAGGGATTTTGTATCATGCGTTATCAAGATATCAATGCCGAAACGATTGACCGATGGATCGCAGACGGGTGGCAATGGGGGAAACCAATTTGTCATGAGACCTACGAAAAAGCAAGGCATGGCGAATGGGAAGTCTTTCTAACCCCGACAAAACCAGTTCCACATGCATGGTTGGGTGATCTAAAAGGGAAAAAGCTACTTGGACTTGCCAGCGGGGGCGGGCAACAAATGCCGGTTTTCACTGCACTGGGCGCAGACTGTACCATATTGGACTATTCCCCAAAACAGATTGCAAGTGAGAAGCAAATTGCAGAGCGGGAGGGTTATTCTATACGGATCATCCGTGGAGATATGACAAAGCCGCTGCCATTTGAGGATGCGGAATTTGATATCATTTTTCATCCGGTGTCCAATTGCTATATTGAGCAGGTCAGGCCGGTTTGGAAGGAATGCTATCGTATATTGAAGCCAGGTGGGTATCTACTTTCCGGAACAGGTCACTATCTCAACTACATTGTTGATGAGAAGGAAGAACACATTATCAATTCTCTGCCATTTAATCCGTTGAAAAATCCGGAACATATGCGGCAATTACAGGAAAGCGACGCTGGAATTCAGTTCTCCCACTCGCTGGAAGAGCAGATTGGCGGTCAACTAGAGGCTGGTTTTCGATTGCTGGATCTGTACGAGGATACGAATGGAGATGGTCGTCTACACGAATTGCAAATTCCCACGTTTCTGGCCATGTGCGCACAAAAGGCAGTTCGCCAATAAGATTTTTTGCTCCCGACCAAAAAAGGACGCCCCAGGTCTCAAACAGCCTGCGGCGTCTTTCTTTTATGCAAAAAAATTATGTGGATTTCTCCATCGCGATCCATGTCAAGACTGCGATTCCCATGGCGTTATCGGTAGAATACCGTGGTTCGGCAAAAATAGGCTCCAGCTGTGCCATCCGATTGCGCAGCATGGAATTTGAGGCGACACCTCCAGAAAAAACAACAGGTAAGCCGGGATAGATCTTCGTGGCGTGGGACGTTGCCAGAAACACCGCCTCTGCAACACAGCGCAAGGCATATGCCGCCGTCTCTGATGCCGTATGAGACATGTGATACCGCACCACCTGGTTCTCCACACCGGAAAGGGAGAACTCCATTTCCGGGCACTTCACCCGAAATAGGTTCTTATCAAGCGCCCCGGCGCTCAACTCGTCTAACGCCTTCCCCGATGGGAAAGGAAGGCCAAGCAGCTTTCCCGTCCGATCGATGAGTTGGCCGGCAGAGATGTCCATAGTGCCGCCAATTCTGGTGCAGCGCACCGCCCTTCCCTCTGGCTCTACCAGCAGCAGCTCCGTGGTGCCGCCGGATAGATGCCAGGCCAGATGAGGCTGCTCCATCAGTTCTAAATGTCCAGCGCTCCAAAGGGAGGCCGCCACATGGCCCTGCTGATGGGAAAACTCCAACAATGGTACATGAAGTGCCTGAGAAAGTAAAGACGCCTGGGTCACCCCCACTAGAAAACATGGCATATAGCTACCATCCACCGCCCTGGGCCGGGTACTAACCCCCACTGCCCCAATGGCATCAGAATCTTGGAGCACCGAAAACAGCCTGCCGGAGAGCGCCGGCAGGCTCTTAACGTGAGAAAACACGGCGTCACTCTGCCGCAGACCCAATTCGCCCTGCTTCACCTCCAGCAGTTTGGAGCAGTTCAGCCCACCAGCGCCATCAAAATATGCGATCGAGGTGGTATAATTGCTGGTATCACCGTCAGCATTTGGTCTCCTCAGCAGTTGGCTCCTGCACATGGTCATCCGCCTGCGCCGGCACTTCCAGCGAACGGGCAAATGCGCCTAAAATGCCATTGACAAAGGCGCCAGTATCGTCTCCATCATAGGCTTTTACCAGGCGCACAGCCTCCGAAATGGCCACACCAGTGGGAACGTCTTCCACATACTGTATCTCATAGATGGCCAATTGCAGCACCGCCCGGGCCAACCGGGAGATTCGAGAAACGTCCCAGCCAATGGAAAAGCGCTGAATTATATCATTTAGTTCTTGCTCATGCTCCGCCACGCCGGTTACCACCAGATCCAAATATGCTTTCTGCTTTTTACTGGGTCGCTCTGCGTAGACCGGATGCTCTTGGGAGAGGCGGGCATAATAGTCCTGGTCCAACCGGACAGAAATCACCTGACCGGCAGATTCTTGGGTAAAGCTCCGTCCATAGATCAGGTGTACTGCCAGTTCTCTGGCATTTCCTCTTGTCATCGTATTTCCCTACTGGCGTACAATGCCACAGACATTAACATTCACATTGGCCACCGTCACACCAGTCATGGACTCCAAAGCGGCAGCCACGCTGGCCTGTACATCCTTGGACACTTTTACTACACTTTGGCCATAGACCACCGTCAGGTTACAATCGATGTACACTTCATCTCCCTCGCCAATGGTAACCTTTAGGCCTTTGCCCCAGTTCTTTTTGCCGATCATATCAGCGATATCCGCACCGGGCTTGCCAACCAGACCGGCGACGCCTTCCACCTCGCCCACTGCTTCGACAGCCACAGTGGAAAGGACCTCTTCCGAGATCAGCACAGCGCCATTGTCCTGGGGCTGTGTGACATACTGCTTATATTCCGCCATGGGAAAACCCTCCTATTATCCTTCTTAATGCGCTTTTGCAATTTTACTATTTTATTGTACCACATATTCCCAAAATTACAACTCTTTTCTGTCTCTGGACGGAAAAATCCACCCTGCCTGAGGCAGGGTGGCCGCAAAAACTGGCGGTATGTTTTTCCGATTTGGTCAAACGGCGCAAAATGTCCACCGGTTTTCTATTTTACCTCTACAACCCGGATATCTCCCAGGTCCAGGGCGCATTGACTCATGACAATGTCGGTAATCAACGCCACATCCTCCTGCTGTAAGCCTCCCTCCGGCGCAGCTACCGCTACGGAGATTCCCTCGTCGTTCATATAGGCAACGCAGTCGGTATAGCCTTTGGCAATGACCAGGCTTTCAATCTGTGCTTCGCTGAGCGCGGTCTGAACAATGCTATCC
>CAOJND010000153.1 GCA_948439445.1 uncultured Eubacteriales bacterium
TATATTCCAGCCTTTCTCCAGACTGCACCCGCTGTATTCTATTTTTTCATTACATTTAAATAAACTTTTAATTTCTGAACAAAATTGTATAAAAACAGAATTTCTGACATATTCACTTATTTCCCGAATGGTTGGGCAATAATTCTTATCTTGTAGATCAATCATATTGATACATGCCTCACAAGTTCCTATTTGCCGTTTGCCTGTAAATGTATTATACCACCACTTTCCGGAGAAAAGAAAAAGTACGATAGTTTCAGATACTCTCATATCAAAACTATTGTACTTTTTTGGTACGAATGTTCTTACCGCTTTTTAAAAACCAAATCATAGTCCAGTAAATCGAGTTCGATCTGAAAAGGATACGTAGCGGGATATGGGCGCTCCGACGTTAAAAAAAGTCGGAGCAAGCAATATAGAGCTTGCTCCGATGTGGTGCGCGAGGCGGGAGTCGAACCCGCACGTCCGGAGTGGACACTAGAACCTGAATCTAGCGAGTCTACCAATTCCACCACTCGCGCATTTGCTGCTTTTCTTGGCAGCTTTTAAATGATAACATATGTACTTTTATTTGTCAAGTGAAAATTTTCGTTTTTTGGAGGCGCAAACTCTGTTTTATTTTTGCCGTTGACGATAAGAAAAAATTGGAATATAATGAAGCTATTGTTTCCAGAGGGAGGAAAAAATCATGCGACTATCTCTGGTGGTACCCTGCTACAATGAAGCCGAAAATGTGATTCCGTTTCAGCGGGCTGTCATTCAGGCATTTTCTGGCTGTGGATATGACTACGAAATCGTCTTTGTGGATGATGGCAGCCAGGATGCCACGATGCACAATCTTCGAAAGCTCCATGCTGCCCAGGCGTGTCCTGTGAAGGTCGTCAGCTTTTCCCGGAATTTTGGGAAAGAAGCGGCTGTCTTCGCCGGATTATCCCATACATCCGGAGACTATGTGTGCTTTATTGATGCGGACCTTCAGCAGAAGCCGGAGATCGTCCGGGACATGGTGCGGATTCTAGACGAGCAGCCAGAATATGATGTGGTGGCAGCTTATCAGGAGCAACGTGCAGAAAATAAAATGATGCGGTTCTTTAAGTCCGGCTTCTATAATTTGATCAACAGGTTGTCCAATGTAAAGCTCCGGACAGATGCCAGTGACTTTCGTACCTTTCGCCGTTCTGTGGCGGACAGCATTCTAGAATTGGGCGAATACCACCGGTTTTCTAAAGGCATTTTTGCCTGGGTGGGTTATCAAACCTGCTTTATTCCCTATGTGGCCTGCGAACGGGCCGCAGGGCAGACCAAGTGGAACTTTCGCAAACTTTTACACTATGCCATTGACGGCATCATTGGATATTCTACCACGCCGCTGCACATCGCCATCTATCTGGGAACGCTGACCGGTATTGCGGCTGTACTGTATCTCATTGTGGTAGTCCTTCAAAAATTGCTTGCTGGCATCGATGTACCTGGCTATGCCACGATCATAGTGCTCATTTTGCTGCTTGGCAGCATTCAACTATTCTGCATTGGAATCATTGGGGAATATGTTGGCCGTACGTTTGAGCAGTCGAAGCAGCGGCCGATCTATATCGCCAAAGAGGTTTTGAGTTATTCCGAGCCCAAAAAACCTGGGGAAAGCACATCTTCCTCCCCTGCTCCTGATGCTTCTGAATAAACCAGGTATTGCTGGCGAATTCTGTCCAAAATTGTCTCATCCGCCGGGCAAAACGCAAAATAATCCATTTGCTCCGGTGCAATCCAGCGCATATCCTGGTGTTCCAATAGTTTCGGCGTTCCCTGGACGATGGTGGAATGGAACAGCGTCAAATGCACCGTTAAATCTGGATATGCATGGGTTACCTCCATGAAAACCGGACCAACGGCTACGTCGATTCCCAATTCTTCCATACACTCCCGGCGTAGCGCTTGGCGTTTCGTCTCCCCCGGCTCCACTTTTCCGCCTACAAATTCCCAGAGCATGCCTCTGGCTTTGTGTGCCGGGCGCTGGCAAATTAAAAATCGGCCCTTTTCCCAAATCAGAGCGGCTACAACTTCTGTCATACGTTTTCTCCTTTTTATTATATAAACAAACACCACTGTGGAGGAATAAACATGCACTTTGATTTTACCACCCCAATTGACCGGCGAAATTCCAATTCAGAAAAGTGGAACGTAGCCCCAGGTGAGCTGCCCATGTGGGTGGCGGATATGGACTTTCCCGTGGCACCGCAGATTGTCGAGGCTATAAAAAAACGGTTAGAGCACCCGGTGTTCGGCTACAACACGGTGCCAGAGCAGCTATTTCAGGCCTATCAGGCCTGGTGGCAGCGGCGGCATGGCTATCGGATGGAAACGCAGTGGATGCTGTTCTGCGCCGGTGTGGTACCCGCCATTTCCTCCATTGTACGTAAGGTGACCTCTGTGGGGGAAAATGTATTGATTCAGGCGCCGGTATATAACCATTTCTACGCATCCATTGCCAACAATGGCCGCACTCCCCTATCCAGCGATTTGCGCTATGATGGAAATACATATTCCATCGATTTTCAGGATCTGGAGCAAAAGCTGGCGGATCCCCAGACCAGTCTAATGATTCTATGCAATCCCCACAATCCGGTGGGAAAGGTCTGGGACAGAGATACCTTGGACCAGATTGGGCAACTTGCCCAAAAGCACCATGTTACCGTATTATCCGATGAAATTCACTGCGATATTACAGATCCCGGCGTCTCCTACGTTCCCTTTGCCAGCGTATCGGAGACCAACCGGCAAAACAGTATCACCTGCATTGCACCTACCAAGTGTTTCAACATTGCTGGATTACATAGCTCCTGCATTGTAGTTCCCGATCCTGTCTTGCGGCATAAGGTGCGGCGCGCCGTCAGCACCGATGAAATTGGAGAGCCTAGCAGCTTCTCCGTCCCTGCTACCGTGGCGGCTTTCAACGAAGCAGAACCATGGTTGGAGGCATTTCGGCAGACCATATCCCACAACAAGCAGACGGTAGCTGCTTTCCTGGCAGAAAGACTCCCCAAACTGCATCTGGTTGCGAGCCAGGCCACATACCTACTCTGGATCGACTGTGGGCAGCTCTGCGACGACGCGGCGCCGTTTACAGCGTTCCTACGGAAGCAGACCGGCCTATTTATCACAGCAGGCAATTGCTATGGCGCGCCCGGAAAGACTTTCGTGCGCGTGAATATCGCCTGTCCCGCGTCTACCCTGTTAGATGGACTGAACCGGCTGGAGGATGGCGTACATCAATGGCTGGATCGTTCATAAAGTAAATTATGGCTATGGGGCTGTCTCAAACCGCGAATACGGTTTGAGACAGCCCCATGTTGTTTGCAAATTCAGCAGTCGCTCAATCGCCAAAACTGATCCCCAGCAGCTTCGCCTCTTTAATGATGGAAGCATTGGGATCCACCATTTTCAGCTTGCCGGCAACCTCTTCCAGCGGTACCTTCACAATCTCCCGGTTACGGTAGCCCACCATGAAGCCGTATTCTCCCTTTAGAATCAGCTTGCCTGCCTCAGAACCCAGTCTGCTGGCAAAGACTCGATCATAGGGACAGGGATCGCCACCCCGCTGGGTGTGACCAGGCACTGTAACCCGGACATCCAATCCGCTCTTCTTGGCCAGTTGCGCCGCAATTTCATAGGATACGGAAGGGTATTTTCTGGATTCCAGTTTTTTCTTATATTCTTTTTTCGGCAGCTTGGCGTTCTCCTTGGAGATGGCGCCTTCTGCTACAGCCAAAATGGTAAACCGGCTTCCCCGATTGTGCCGCTCTTGAATCTTTTCAATAATCTTGTCAATATCATAGGGAATTTCCGGAATCAAGATAATATCCGCGCCACCGGCGATACCGGCATTCAAGGTCAGCCATCCAACCTTATGGCCCATGACCTCCACAATAAAGACCCGTCCATGGGAGGCAGCGGTGGTATGAATGCAGTCGATGGCGTTTGTTGCCACGTTGACTGCGCTTTGGAAGCCAAAGGTCATGTCCGTACCCCACAGGTCGTTGTCAATGGTCTTGGGAAGCGTGACCACATTTAGCCCCTGCTGCCGCAGCAAATTGGCTGTCTTATGGGTGCCATTACCACCCA
>CAOJND010000154.1 GCA_948439445.1 uncultured Eubacteriales bacterium
TGGGCCGGTTCCAGTTGGCGAAGCCTAGAGGACCAAGCTCTCGCTCCAAAGTGTCGGACACCAAGGCAAATTTTGGCCGTAAAATATCCGCATGACGTTTCATAAGCTCTAATGTATGCGCTTTGTCTTTTAAGAACCGCACATGGCGCAGTTGATTCACCTTATCAAAGCAAATCATCTGCACACCAAACTCTTGGCTCAGATAGGAAAGATTGGCTTCGGAAGTGGCAATGCAGCTGATTCCAGACCCTGGCATAGTGATCTTAGAAGTAGATGCAAACTGGAATACCATATCTGGACGGCCAGCGCGCCGGCAAAGGGACAAAATGTCCGGAAAAGCCACAAACTCCCCTTCAAACTCATGCACCGCATAAGCATTATCGTACATCAGGGCAAAGTCAGGCGCTGCAGGCTGCAATGCCGCCAACCGTTCAATGGTTTTTTGTGAGTAGATAATTCCATCCGGATTGGAATACTTCGGCACACACCAAATTCCTTTCACCGCTGGATCGCGCACCAATTTTTCCACCAGGTCCATATCCGGCCCTTCCTGGGTCATGGGTATGGAAATCATCTCCACGCCAAACGATTCGAGGATACGGAAATGCCGGTCATAGCCCGGCACCGGGCAGAGAAAGCGTATCTTCTCCTCTTTACACCAGGGCTTTGGGCTGTGCAATAGGCCCTGGGTATAAGCCAAAGAAATAATGTCGTACATCATCATCAGACTGGAGGCGCCGCCTACAAAAATCTCCTCCGGCTTGCAGCCCAATAGCTCCGCCCAATACGCTCTCGCACAGGGCAGACCGGCCAGTTCGCCATAATTACGGACATCCACGCCATCGATGACACAGTCCGCCGGGTCCGTCAGAACCGTTAAAATACCGCTGACCAGATCTAGCTGCTTCTTCCCAGGCTTACCCCGGGCCATATTCAAAGAGAGCTTTTGACTCTTGCAAGCCTCTAGATTCTTTCTTGCATTTTCTAAGGCAGTTATTTGCTCCTGCCGGGTCATAGAAACATATGCGGGCATTTCCAACATCCTTTCCTTCCATTGCGGGTATCAAATTTATTATACGGCACAATTCTTAAAATTGCAATAAAAATATGGGATAAAACATGAAATTTGCTGTTAAAATCAAAATATTGTCTCCATTGTACAAAAGCACTCCCAGGATCTGGTTTTTTTTATGAAATATTACACCTTGCATTTTGGTACAATTTCCAATAAAATTTTTGTTGTATTTTTGAATTCTGTTTGTATCAAAAAAGCTAATCGCAGGGACCTTTCCACAAGCCTTCATCCAATTTTGAAGATGCAAAATTGCAATAAAATCGGGAAGTCCCTTCAAATTATGGTTTGTATGCCCCGATTTTATCCCATCTCCAGGAGAAGCTGCTTTCTCTTGGAACCGTCAATTGACACCGGAGCTGGATGGGATCCTCTACCGGTGTTTGTTGGTTCACCGATCGATTGTCACCTCATAGAAAGGAAGCGTCATCATGAATGAAATTACCAACCTCCCCGCAATTTTTGGCATCGATGTCTTCAACGAAGCGGCAATGAAACAGCGGCTTTCTCCGGAGATCTACTGCGCGTGGAAAAACTGCGTAGAAACCGGAAGCCCTTTGCAGCTTCCCGTTGCAAATTGCATCGCAGAGGCCATGAAGGACTGGGCAACGGAAAAAGGCGCAACCCATTACACCCATTGGTTCCAGCCTATGACCGGCATCACCGCAGAGAAGCATGATTCTTTTATTGCTCCCATCGGCGACGGAAAAGTCATCATGGAATTCTCCGGCAAAGAACTGGTACGAGGCGAGCCTGACGCTTCCTCCTTCCCCTCCGGCGGACTGCGGGCTACCTTTGAGGCCCGGGGCTATACCGCCTGGGATCCCACCTCCTTTGCCTTTGTCAAGGATGGAAGCTTATACATCCCCACCTGCTTCTTCTCCTATACCGGGGAGGCGCTGGACAAGAAAACACCCCTGCTTCGCTCCATTGACGAGGTTTCTCGGGAGGCACTTCGAATCTTACGGCTGTTTGGTGATACGCAGACCAAGCGGGTTTGCGCATCGGTTGGCTCTGAACAGGAGTATTTCCTCTTGCCCAAAAGCCTGTACGCCCAGCGGGAGGATCTGCGGATTACTGGCCGTACCCTCTTCGGTGCGCCGGCGCCCAAGGGGCAGGAGCTGGAGGACCATTATTTTGGTACGATTCGCACCCGCGTCTCCCGGTACATGAAGGATCTGGATGAGCAGCTTTGGCGGTTGGGCATCCTGTCGAAAACCAAACACAACGAGGTGGCTCCCTGCCAGCATGAGATGGCTCCCATCTATACCGACGCCAACAGCGCCTGTGATGACAACCAACTTGTAATGGAAATCATGAAAAAATGCGCTGCCAAACACGACCTGGTTTGCCTACTTCATGAGAAACCCTTTGCGGGGGTCAATGGCTCCGGCAAGCACAACAACTGGTCTTTGGGCACCGATTCCGGCAAAAATTTGTTTAGCCCCGGTAAAACGCCCCGGCAAAACGCCCAGTTCCTGGTATTTTTAGCGGCTTTTGTCCAGGGTGTGGACGAATATCAGGACTTTTTGCGCTGTACCGTAGCTTCTGCCGGAAATGACCACCGGCTGGGCGCCAATGAAGCGCCTCCCGCCATCCTGTCTGTGTTTCTGGGCGATGAGCTGAATGCGGTCGTGGAGTCCATTATCAACGGCACCAACTACACCGATCCGGAAAAAAGCTTACTGCGCATTGGCGTGGATGTTCTTCCCTCCATTCCAAAGGACACCACAGACCGCAACCGCACCTCGCCTTTGGCCTTTACAGGCAACAAGTTCGAGTTCCGGATGCTCGGTTCCTCCCAATCCATTTCCGGCCCCAATGTGGCGCTAAATACAATTATGGCCGAGGAGCTGGGGAAATTTGCCGACGAACTGGAAAAGGCGGACGACTTTGACAAGGCGCTGCAAAAGTTGGTCAGCAAGGCCTTCCGGGATCATCAGCGGATCATTTTTAATGGCAACGGTTACAGCAGCGATTGGGAAGCCGAAGCCCAGCGGCGGGGCCTGCATAATCTGCGCTCCACCGCCGAAGCCATGCCAGCTTACGTTTCCAGCAAAAACGTGGAATTGGTCACCAAGCATGGAATTTTTACTGAGGCGGAGTTCCGTGCGCGCTATGAGATCCATCTGGAGGCCTATTCTAAAATCATTAACATCGAGGCACGCACCTGTGTGGACATCATTCGCAAGCAAATTCTTCCCGCGGTTTTATCCTATTGCGCCGACCTTTGCGAAAATGTAACCCGCAAGACCGCTCTAAACATCACATGCAAGGCGGAGCAGGCACTGCTTGCGGAACTGTCCGCCACAACCGACAGCCTATACGAAAAATGTGAGAAACTTGCCGCAGACCTTAATGCCGTGCCTGCTGGCAGCGAAGCCGCAGCCAACTATTATCATGACGTGATTTTGGCGGAAATGGCTGCAGCCCGTATGGATGCAGACCATTTGGAAGCCATAACCGCCAAAACATATTGGCCGTATCCTACCTACTCTGACTTGCTTTTCTACTAATTTTCGTATATAATAACCCTGTGCGTTCCATTCCTCCCACCACAGAGCGTGGGAGGAATGGATTTGCCCAGGGATTTTGTTTGATTAGGCCCAAACCGGGCATAAAGAGACTAGACGGAGGAATTAAGGTATGAAATATATTTTTGTCACCGGCGGTGTGGTTTCAGGTCTGGGAAAGGGCATATGCGCCGCTTCGCTGGGGCGCCTGCTGAAGCAGCGGGGATTGCGCGTTCGCAACCAAAAGCTGGACCCCTATCTCAATGTGGATCCCGGCACCATGAGTCCATACCAGCATGGAGAGGTTTTCGTCACAGAGGACGGCGCTGAGACGGATCTGGATTTAGGCCATTACGAACGCTTTGTTGATGAAAATCTGACGAAATATTCCTCCGTTTCCTCTGGCCGCGTATACTGGAACGTGTTAAACCGGGAACGGCAGGGCGGTTATCTGGGCCGTACCGTGCAGATCATTCCCCACATCACAGATGAGATCAAGCGCAATATCTATGCCATTTCCAGTT
>CAOJND010000155.1 GCA_948439445.1 uncultured Eubacteriales bacterium
ACCACCACGCTGACCTTATTTTTATCGACCTCAATGCTCTCCACCACGCCGGTGAAGGAGGTCAACGGGCCGTCCAGAATCCGAACCGTGTCGCCAACCTGATAGCTGACCACGATTTCCCGCTTCTCCACGCCCATCTGATAAACCTCTTCCTCCGTCAGGGGAACAGGGTCGTTGCTGGTCGGCCCTAAAAAACCGGTGACGCCCCGCACGTCCATAATCACATGCCAGGTATCGTCGCTGTATACCATCTTGACCAGCACATAACCAGGGAATACCTTCCGGTCGTAGGTCTTGGACGCGCCGGACTCGGTAATCTCTGTAACAGACTCCAGGGGAATCTGCACCGACAGGATCTGATCCTGTAGGTGACGGTTCTCTACAGTCTTTTCAATGGTGGCTTTCACCGTGTTCTCATAGCCAGAATAGGTGTGGACCACGTACCACTTTGCAGCCTCTGACATGACGGCTTCCTTAGTGGAACAGGCCGATCAGGGCGTCAATGCCCACCTGGGCCACAAAATCGAATAGCCACACGAACACGCCGATGAAGAGGGTGCAACCCGCCACGATCAACGTGTTTTTCAGCACCTGCTGAGGGGTGGGCCAGACCACCTTTTTCAGCTCGCTTTTCAGCTCGCGAAAATACTTGCTGACGGAGTTCCAGGTTCTTTTGAACCAGTTTTCCTTCTTGACTTCAGCCATGTTAATCAGTCCCTCCTTACTTCGTCTCGTTGTGGACAGTATGCTTTCTACAGAATCTGCAGTACTTCTTCATCTCGAGACGGTCGGGATCGTTCTTCTTGTTCTTCATGGTATTGTAGTTTCTCTGCTTGCACTCGGAGCATCTCAAAGTGACCTTAACGCGCATAACGGCACCTCCTTAAAATTTGCCTCCCTGCAACACCCCGGCTAGAAGAATTTAGACGCAGCGCAACTACAACCGCCGCTCCGGGGCTGAAAAAGGCGCACAAAAAGAAAGCCCTTTTTCACAGGTAAAAGTATTCTAACACAAAAATCCAACTTCGTCAACAATGATTTCCCACATTTCCCGGTTTTTTCACAATTCCGGGCTTTTACAGCATACCCAGCAGGCGAAGTCCAAAGGTAAAGCAAAAAATCGTAAGAACAGAGGCAATGGTAGTACAGTACACCAGCTGCCCGGCCAGGGGACCGTCGGCCCCCATGGACACCGCCATGGGATAGGAGGCCACCGCGGCCGGCGCGGCGCATAGAATCATCAAAGCGGTCATCGCCTGCCCTCGAAAGCCCAACAGCACCCCCAGCGGCAGTAGCAAAACGGGCACCAGCAGCATTCGGACCCCCACCCCCAGGCCAATGGGCCGGAGATTGTACCGCAGCTCTCCCAGATCCAAGTTGACGCCCAGAGACAGAAAACAAATCGGCGTTGCCACGGCCGCCAAGCTCTGGACCACACCATATAACAACTCTGGAATTTGAAAGGGCAGTGCCTGGAGCGCCAGCGCCGCCAAGGCGCCCAAAACAAGCGGATTTTTGAAAATGGAACGGAGAATTTGGCCAATGTCCGCCTTGCCGCTGCGGTTCAGCTCCAAAATCACCACACCCAGCGCACATACGGAGGGAATCACCAGCACCCCCAGCAGCGCCACCTGGCCGGCGTTTCCCGCGCCGTAGATGGCCTCCGCCACCGCGATGCCAAACAGTGCGTAGTTGGGATGAGCGATGGCCTGGCCAATGGCAGCGGCCTTGTTGGGATCCCGCTCCAGCCGTTTGGGAAGCAGCAGGCCAATCGCAAACATGACCAACATACAGAACGTGGCAAACAGCAGCAGCCGAACATCAAATGTGGCCGCCAAATCCGTCTCGTAGATATTTCGGAAAATCAAGGCGGGCAAAAACACATAAAACGCCACCTTGTCCATGGCCTGCATATTGGGCCGGTCCACAATTTTTCCCTTGCGGATTCCCACCCCCAGCAGCATCAATAGGCCCATGGGAATCGCCACCCGCAGCGCGACCATAAAACTCTCCAGCATGTTTTCTCTCCTTGCTCTGGGATTAATACAGGTTCGACCGTATCAATAAAAACGGCAGCCGGGGCAAGCTCAGACCCCCAGATAGCCCTTCAGTACCTTTAGCGTATTGGCCACGCCGTCCATATGGCTTCGCTCATAGCCATGGCTGGCATAGACCCCGGGTCCAATCAGACCGTGGCGCAGGTCATGCCCGGCCTGTAGCGTGGCCTCCACATCAGAGCCATAGTGGGGATACACGTCCACCGCGTAATCCGCCCCCTCCGCCTTTGCGGCGTCGATCAGTTTTCCCACCACCTGGTAGCTGTAGGGGCCGCCGGAATCCTTGGCACAGATGGAGACCTGGCGCTCCGTGCACTGTAGGCCCTCTCCCACACAGCCCATATCCACGGAAATTGCCTCGGACAGTCCCGCCGGTGCGGAACCCGCGCCGCCGTGGCCCACTTCCTCATACACCGTGATGTGAATCCACACATGGCGGCTTAGTTGAGCTTGGGTATCGGCCAGGTATTTTGCCAGGCCAAGCAGAATCCCCACAGACAGCTTATCGTCCAAAAACCGGCTTTTTAAATAGCCGGACGCCGTCCGGCAGGTGCGCGGGTCGAAGCACACCGCGTCCCCCACCTCAATTCCCAAAGCGCGGGTATCCTCCGCAGCGTGCACATCCTCGTCCAGCACCACCTCCGTGGAATCGAAGGTGCGTCCGGTGGTGGCATACGCCCCGTTGACATGGACCGAGGCGTTGCAAAGCTGCAAGACGCCGGAGATGATTTTCCCATCTCTGGTATACACCCGCACGTTCTCCGCCTCTCCATTGTTGGCGCTCATTCCACCCAGCGGGGTCAGACGCAGGCGGCCATTGTCCTTCACCTGGGCCACCATAGCGCCCAGGGTATCGGCATGGGCCTCCAGCAGAAGGCCGTCTCCATTTTCCGGTCCGCCCAGATCCACCAGAACGCCTCCCTTTGCGGTAAGCGTGGCGGCAAAGCCCAGCCTTTCGAAAGCGGCTTGCACCCAAGTGGCAGCCTGGGTGGTAAAGCCCGAGGGGCTGTCGATGGCAAGCAGCGCCGCGGCCTGCTGCCAGGCAAATTCTACATAGGATTGATCCAACATGTCAGCCTCCTAAAATAATATAGTACCACACCGCCAGAATTTCCCGCAGATAGTAGTTCATCCGCAGCAGGGGATTGCGGGTCTTCGCCGGAATTCCTACGGGAACCACACCGGTCTCTCGGGCAAATTCGCAGGCCCGAAACAGATGATATTCGCTGGAAACCACACCCACGCGGGCAGGACGAACACCGGTACGTTCTTGAATCACCGCTAAGGAATAGGACAGGTTCTCCCGGGTATTGGTCGCCTGGTCTTCCTGCCAAATCCGGTCCGGCTGAATGCCGCGGCCGATTAGGTTGTCGTACATGCACCTAGCCTCGGTGATATTCTCCCCGCTGCCCTGTCCACCGGAAACCACACACACAGTATCCGGGTGCAAGATCAAATAATCATAGGTTGCATCCAGCCGCTCCGCCAAAGACTGGGAGGGCACATTGCCATTGACTCCGGCGCCTAGAACAATTATGTAGTCGCAGTCCGGGCTATTTTCCCACCGGCTCTCTCCCAGGATCACAGTCCAGGTACCAGCCGCCGCCAAAACGCCCAAACACAGCAGCGCCGTCAGGCCCCGCCGCAGCCAAAGTCCTGCCTTACTCCGCCGTTCCAACCATTTCGCCAGGCGAAACAGCACCATCAGCCCGGCAATGCCGAAGCACAGCAGTCCTGTGACCGTGTAGCCCGCCAGCGCGAACAAGAAGAACAGTCCCGCCAGCACCAACGCCACCAGCGCCAAATAAAATCCGGGAATTTTTTTCTTCATAAGCGCCTCCCAAAATTTTTTCCCATTATACCACACATTTTTCCAGGTTTCAACCTCAGCCCAGGTAGGTGGTATAGATGGTCTCACATGCAGCGTTTTATATTTTCGTTGCGATGCCAATCGCTTATACCGCCCTGATTTAGAATGAAAAAAAGAAGTAACCGCCCCAGGCCCAAACCAAGGCGGTTACTTCAAGTAACTAC
>CAOJND010000156.1 GCA_948439445.1 uncultured Eubacteriales bacterium
ACCTCATATATATGAAAAAGTCTGCCCCTCGGCAGACTTTTTCGACAGCCTGAGCTGCGGTTTTGAAATTAAAACCACCGCAAACAGCAAATTTTTAGGCATGATAAATGTCTGCCCAGCAGCGGTTTTTTTCTTTTCTGCCGCTGGGCAGATCGCTTCTTCTATAAACTTTAGCTAATCACACCGTCCTGTACGTGAATCACGCGGTTGCTGCTTTGTGCCGTTTCGGGGGAATGTGTTACCATGATGATGGTCTGTCCACTGGTTCGGTTGATCTCCCGGAGCAGGGCCATGATCTCAGCTCCGGTTTTGCTGTCCAGATTTCCCGTAGGCTCATCGGCAAAGAGAATTTCAGGATTGCCGATCAGGGCGCGGGCGATGGCTACACGCTGCTGCTGCCCGCCAGACAATTCACGGGGCGTATGCCTCCGGCGGTCAGATAACCCTACGATCTCCAAAATCTGTTCCAACTGCTTTCTATATCCACCCATCTTTTTTCCGTCCAGCAGCAGGGGAAGCATGATATTTTCCTCTACATTCAGGTTGGGAATGAGGTTGTAAAACTGAAAGACAAAGCCGATTTTCTGCCGCCGGATGCGGCTCATTTTTTCATCCCCGAAACGGGAAATATCCGTACCATTCAGCAGAACATGACCGCTGGTCGGCGTGTCCAAGCCGCCGAGAATATAGAGCAGCGTGCTTTTCCCGGAATCAGACGGCCCCATGATGGAGACAAATTCCCCCTGCATGACCTGTAAGGAAATGTCTTTCAGAACCTTTGTCGGTGTATTGCCAATGCGGAAATTTTTGATGATATGCCGTCCCTCCACGGCAACCCCGCCTGTTGATTGCTTCATTTACACATCCTCCTTATTCAAACTTGATTTCTTCCACCAGCTTCATACTGCGGCTCTTGAAAATTGGGACAGCCGAACCCAGCAGCGTAACCAGAATCCCCATACCGCCAGCAGCCAGGAATAAATTGGCGTTCAATTCCGGCACGGTTGAGATTTTGGGGCCAGCGACAAGAAATATCGTTTGAATCTCCATATAGGAAACGAAAACCGCAATCGCAGCACCGGCCAAACCGGAAGAAAAGCCCTCGATCAGCGTCATTTTCATGTTCTGACGGTTAGAAAGGCCAACGGATTTATACATTGCGATACTCCGCCGCTTTTGCAGATAGTTAATCAGCAGATTATTGATGACGCCAACTGCCGCAAGCAGCAGAATAAACCAGGTCATGCTGTGCATGGGCTGTAAGAAAGCGCCCACCGTGGACAGGGCATCCGCGTTAAATTCCTCTACGGTACGGCTCCAATTTGAAGTCTCACCGAACAGGTCACGGAGTTGCACCATGATAGCGTCCGGGTCTGCGGCGGTGTAGGCAAGGAAATGTTAGATGGAGGCTCCAAAATCGGAAACCACACAGGAGGCTGGAATAATTGCTTCTACATCCGTAGCCCGTGACTTAAAGCTGCCTGCCACCAAATAGTCGTAATTCTCAGCGCCATTTGTCAAAGTCAGCGTATCACCTACCGCAAGGCCGATGCGCTCTATGCAGTTCTCACTCAATAGAACCGCTCTTTCTTCGGTAAAGGCCGAAATTGCCTGCTCTTTCATATTGCTTTCCGCATAATGAAGCGCCAGCATGGAGCTGTACCACTCCAGATTGTCGGTTGCCTCCAGGCGGCTCAGGATGATACCATTGGCCTGGATTTGATTTTGGTACACATAGATTGGCAGTATCTTTTCGATGCCGTCCATCCCTCTGACCTGTTCCACAAATTCCGGCTCCATGCGTCCATCCGCAAACCCCTGTAATTCGGCCCCGTTGAACACGTCGCTGACATAGGTGGTCACAAAATCGCCCACAACGGTAATGGCGATCACGGCGGAAATACTGATAAACAGCAGCGTGATATTTTGCGCGATATTTTTGTTATCCCGCATATTCCGGGCGGCAAGCCGGCCTTCATTTCCCAGGAATATGCCGTAAAGACGTTCCAGGCCCATAGAAAGCAGATTGGTGAGAGGCGGAACGATCAGGATGGCAGCCGCAATCAGTCCCAGCAAAGAAAATCCGCCAGCCAGATACAACATATTCCCGGAGGCCAGCTTAGGAAGCACCAGAGAAACCGCAAACAGCAGAACGCCAGCCCCGACAATAAAGCGGCGGGGAATGTGTTTTTCCTCCACGCTGCCAAGCACCACGTCTTTAACTGGCAACCGGCTTGCCCTCTTGACCGGAAGCCATGCGGAGAGCAGGGATACACCCAATGCGACCGCAAAGGAGGAAATCATGCTGAATGGGGAAATGACCACCGGAATTTCTATCCCCTGGGAGAGAGACTGTCCCATTCCCTGTAAAATCAGTTTCAAAACCAGCGCACCCACCGGAATACCGGCCGCTCCGCCCATGACCCCATACAGGGCGCTTTCCAGAAGAAGAATCCGGGTGACGGCTTCCTGGGTTGCTCCAATGCTGCGGAATGTGCCGATCACCGGCAGACGGTCTAACGTAATGACCTTATAGCTGCTGTAAATGATAAAAACGCTCATGGTCAGGGAAAAGAAGCTGATTAAGATAAATGGCATGGACTTCTGCCGGGCATCTGCGGCGATCTGCGCTTCATTTACCACCTCGGACACCCGATATTGACTGTCCGGCAAGGCGGCTGTCAGCTCATTTTTCAGTGCGGAGGTGGAAACGCCGTCAGCAGGCTCCACCAAAATTTTTGTATAGCCGTCTGTCTGGCCCAGCAGACCGGACAGCGTTACAACCGGCAAAAGGGCGGTCGCGCCTCTTGTATGCCGCAGAAAAACCGTGTCATAGGCGGCGATTTCGGCCACTTCCAGAGAAACCGGCTGTCCGCCGATGCGCAGCGTAATGGTGTCCCCCTGTTCGATTCCATATTTTGAAGTAAAACGGTCTGGCAGAATCACTTGATTTCCGGTAAACTCTGTAATCTCCCCGCCGTTTACCAGCCGGGGCGGATTGATCTCATTCAGGCCGGTCAAATCAGCCGCAATCAGATCAACCGTTTCATAGTAGCCGTTTTCATGGTAGAGCGCCGACCCCTCCAGTATTCCGACGCTGGCGCGGATGGAAGCGAAGTTTGGCAGAATGTCGGCGCGTATTGTCCCCTCTGCCGCTGTAATGGAGAGCGTCGCGCTGCCCGCCATGCCCCGCGCCATTTTTCGCTGGGCGCTTTCATACGACGCGCCAATCGAAAATGAGACAAACAGCAAAGTTGTAGAGAGCAAAATAGACAACAGCATAACAGCGGTTCGCATTTTCCGCTCTTTGACGTTGGTGAAGATGTACTTCCATATAATTTTCAAAATGCACCTACTTTCTATTGGAGGCGGCATCCTCCAATGCGTTCTCGATTGCTTTCAGTATGGTATCACTGGTAAGCGTAGCACCGGATACCGCATCGACCTCTAACGATTGTTTGGAGCAAACGGCCCCGGCGATCTGTTCCGCCTGCTCTAGATAGGCGTCCTTATGCTCCACAACCTCAATACCGGTAATTTCGTGGTTTTGTACCTCAACTTTTACCACGGCAAAGAGAAGTTTATTTTGGCATACGCCGATATAGGAACCGTCCGCAGCGGTATCAAGATCAACCGAGCCAATGTGCAGCGGCTGTGGACGGAGCAGCAGGGCCGTAAAGAGAAAACAGGCACAGATCGACACGGCTGCCGTCAGCAGACAGGGAATAGCGCTTTTCACTTTTCCTTTCATACGCTCACCTCCCACATAAGAAAAAGGTTGGCAGCTATCACGTAAACCATGATAGACTACCAACCTTAATCCAATTTTCAGGCAACCTTAATTAACCTTAACTGCGTGGAAATTCAATATAAAAAGCTGTTCCCCTGTTTGGCGCACTGGAGACTGAAATCGTGCCGCAATGCAGTTCAATGACACTCTTGGCAATCGCTAGGCCCAGGCCGCTGCCCTCTGGACGCTGCTGTGTGCTTGTCCCCCGGTAATAACGGTCAAAAAGATGCTCCGCCGCTTCCAGCTCTATGCCCTTTCCGTTATCCGCAACAGAAATATTCAGCGCAGTATTG
>CAOJND010000157.1 GCA_948439445.1 uncultured Eubacteriales bacterium
GATCGACTCCGGCTACTACACCGAGGCTGATCTGGCGGGCTAATTTCAGGATTTTAAAATCTGAATACTCCAATTGCACCGGGCAAGGCAGCAACCCTGCCTTGCCCGGTATGACTAACGAAATTCCCAATCCCAATATGCAAAAATGTAGATTTTAGACGAAACGAAGATTCTATTTAAAGAAGATAATTTGATCCTTATGGGAGGCGATACCTTGTCTGAAAATCTTTTGGAAATGAGAAACATCACCAAGGAGTTTACAGGCGTTCGAGCGTTGGACGATGTAAACTTTAAAGTGAAAAAAGGAAGCATTCACGCCTTGGTAGGCGAAAACGGCGCTGGTAAGTCTACGCTGATGAATGTATTGAGCGGCATCTATCCCCATGGCACTTACTCCGGACAGATTATATATGATGGAGAGGAGTGCAAATTTTCTACCATTCGGGACAGCGAGGCGAAAGGCATCGTCATTATCCATCAGGAGTTGGCTCTGGTTCCATATATGAGCATCGGAGAGAACATGTTCCTGGGCAATGAACGGGGCAAGTCCTTCTCTATCGACTGGGGAACGACCCATGCTGAATCCAGTAAATATTTGAAGATCGTCGGTCTGAACGAATCCTCTCATACCCTGGTGCGGGATATTGGCGTCGGCAAGCAGCAGCTGGTGGAAATTGCTAAGGCCCTGTCCAAGCATGCCCGGCTGTTGATTCTGGACGAGCCGACCTCCTCTTTGAACGAGTCGGATTCCAAAGCTCTGCTGGATCTGCTGTTGCGGCTGAAAAAGGAAGGCTTGACCTCCATTATTATTTCCCACAAGCTCAACGAGGTCTCTTATGTTGCTGATGATATCACGGTGATTCGTGACGGCCATACCATTGAGACTTTGGTCAAGGGCGTGGATGATTTCTCCGAAGACCGAATCATTCGCGGCATGGTAGGCCGTGAGCTTTCCGACCGGTTCCCCAAGCGCACCGATGTGAAAATTGGCGATGTGGCGCTGGAAGTAAAAAATTGGTCCGTCAACCATCCGCTCTATACGGAGAAGAAGGTTGTGGACAACGTATCCTTCCATGTGCGCCGCGGCGAAGTTGTGGGTATCTCCGGCCTGATGGGCGCCGGTAGAACGGAATTGGCCATGAGTATTTTTGGCCACAGCTATGGTACCAACATCTCCGGCCAGTTGAAGCTGAGCGGGAAAGAAGTGAAGCTGCATAGTGTTCGTGGTGCCATTGAACATGGTCTGGCCTATGTGACGGAAGATCGGAAGGGCAATGGTCTGATCCTGTCCAATCCGATTCGTACCAACACGACTCTGGCGAATTTGAAAGGCGTTTCCTCCAATTCTGTAATCGACAGAGATAAGGAATATGCTGTGGCGGAGGAGTACCGGCAAAAGCTGCGGACCAAGTGTACTGGTGTTGAGCAGCTGGTGGGTAACCTGTCCGGCGGCAACCAGCAGAAGGTCCTGCTGGCCAAGTGGATGTTTGCCGACCCCGATGTTCTGATTTTGGACGAGCCGACCCGTGGTATTGATGTAGGCGCGAAATATGAGATCTATAACATCATTAACACTTTGGCCAAGGAAAATAAGTCTGTGATTATGATTTCGTCGGAATTGCCAGAGGTTCTTGGCATGAGCGATCGTATCTACGTCATGAACGAAGGCAAAATGGTCGGTGAATTTACCAAGGACGAAGCCACGCAGGAGGGCATTATGTCCTGCATCCTGAAATCCGGAAATGCAAGCAAAGGAGCAGAAAATAAATGAAAAACGCTAAAATTCTGAACAGTGTGCAAAAGTACACCATGGTGCTGATCCTGGTGCTGGTTGCACTCTTCTTCACCTGGCAGACTGGTGGCAAGATTCTGTTGCCGCAGAACATTACCAATATCATTGCGCAGAACGCTTACGTTTTTGTCCTGGCAGCCGGTATGCTGCTGTGCATCCTGACCGGCGGTAACATTGACCTTTCCGTTGGTTCCGTCGTTTGTTTTGTCGGCGCTGTTGGCGCGATCTTTATGTCCAAGGGCCTGAACCTGGTACTGGCGGTTCTGCTGATGCTGGCTATCGGCCTGGCAATTGGCGCATGGCAGGCTTTCTGGATTGCTTATGTCCGTGTCCCGCCGTTTATCACCACTTTGGCTGGTATGTTCGTGTTCCGTGGCCTGTCCAACGTTGTTTTGGACGGCAAGACCCTGTCTGTGACCAACGATACGTTCATTAAGATTTTTGGCGGCGGCGCAAATTGCTACATCCCTGATTTCCTCGGCGGCGAGGGTTTGAATCTCACCTGTCTTGTGGTTGGTGGACTCGCTATTTTGATCTATCTGGCCCTGACCATTAAGACCCGTATGACCCGTGTGAAAAAAGGCTATGAGGTGGAATCTCTTGGCGCTATGATCGCAAAAATGGTTGTGATCACCGCTGTGATTGCCTTCTTTGTTGTACAGTTGAGCCGTTACAAGGGTATCCCCACTGCATTGATCTGGGTTGTGATTGTCATTGGCATCTACACCTATGTCACCTCTAAGACCACCATTGGCCGTCACTTCTATGCAGTTGGTGGCAATGAGAAGGCTGCAAAGCTGTCCGGTATCGACACCAACAGAGTTTATTTCATTGCTTACACCAATATGGGTCTGCTGTCTGCGTTGGCTGGCATGCTGACCATCGCTCGTATGACCTCCGCGCAGCCCACCTATGGTCAGAACTACGAGATGGACGCCATTGGCTCCTGCTTTATCGGCGGCGCTTCCGCTTACGGCGGCGTTGGCACAGTTCCTGGCGTTATCGTTGGCGCTCTGTTGATGGGCGTTATCAACATCGGTATGAGTATTATGGGTATTGACCAGAACTTCCAGAAGGTCGTTAAGGGCCTGGTTCTTCTGGCAGCCGTTGTCTTTGACGTTGTTTCTAAGCGTCAGAAGGGTTAATTAAACATTTAAAATGGCATTTCTGCGGGTTACACCGCAGAAATGCCACCCTATGGGGGACTTTTAATGAAAATTATGAAAGTAACCGACCCCGCATTTGCGGCGTACGGTAAGATTTTAGAAGGATTTGACACAGCACAGTTGCTCCAGGCTATGCGGGAAATTCCGATGCCGGAGTCCGGAACTGCCTATGAGCCGGGCATTGCCAGTTTGGAAGCTTGCTCTATTTTCCAGGCGTTTTCCGACCGGGCCTATGGCGGCATGCCGGTACAGGTTGGCATGTGCTGGGGCTATAATACAAAGCTTAACTGCCTGGAGTATCATCGGGACAGCGAAGTGAACATTGGTACAGAAGATTTTGTACTCCTGTTGGCAAAACAGGACGACATTGTAGATGGTAAGCTGGACACCGGGAAGGTTCAGGCGTTTTTTGTGCCAGCCGGTGTGGCAGTTGAGGTATACGCCACCTCGCTGCACTATGCGCCCTGCCATACCGATGCCCAAAAGGGATTCCGTGTGGCGGTTGTCTTGCCCAAGTTTACCAATACGGATAAGCCGGCATTTACGCCCAAATCCCAAGAGGATACCTGGCTGACGGCCCGCAACAAATGGCTGCTGGCGCATGCGGAGTCCTCGGAGGCCCAGAATGGAGCCTATGTGGGATTGACAGGCGAGAATATTGACATTTCGAATGACCTTTAAGGAGGAACAATTATGATGAATCTACCCGAGGTGAAATTGGGAATTATCGCGGTTTCCCGTGACTGCTTCCCGATTCAGCTTTCCACCACCCGCCGGGAGGCAATTGTAAAAGCCTATGGCGAGGGTGTCTATAACTGCAAGATTACGGTTGAGAATGAGAAAAACGCGCTGGAAGCTGTTGCGGACGTAACCGCTGCCGGATGTAATGCGCTGGTGGTTTTCCTGGGTAACTTTGGCCCGGAGACCCCTGAGACGTTGATCTGCCAGAAGTTTGACGGCCCTGTCATGTACTTGGCC
>CAOJND010000158.1 GCA_948439445.1 uncultured Eubacteriales bacterium
GGTGATCCCAAAGTAGTCGCAGATGTAAAAGAAGGTGGCCATGGAAGGGTAGTTGTCGCCGTTTTCGATGCCGTTGATATAGTTGGGGCTTTGTCCAATGGACAGGCTCATATCTCTGGCGGACACATTTTTGTGTATCCGCAATTGTGCCAACCGTTTGCAGAATTCTTCTCTTTCCACCTAAGACCACCACTTTTCCCATAGCTTACACAACCCATTTTACTACACACGGCCCTCAATTCCGCCCAGATGAACTATGAATTTTCTTTTGTTTGCACGGTATTACTGGGTATGGGGATTGGAAATCAACAATTGATCTAATTGCTTTTTTATACAGCGGCCAATTTGTTGTCTTATTTTCCTTAATTATATGGATTTCTAGGATAATTTCAACCATGGAGCGGATAAAAATTGGATGATACCGGATCCCTAATTGACCATCTTTGCTTTTTAACGAATAATATTTTCTTTTAAACGAATATTATTCGGAAATTGTCGAACAAGAGGAAATGTAAATTTTTTATGAACAACATTGAAGAAATATAGAATAAAAAATGATTTTACTTTGATTTTTTGAATCCAATCATGTATAATTTCATTTAGTGGGAGGTGAGCCAATGGGGACAATGGCTAAAAAGATAAATATGCTTTTGATAGAGACGGATCTTACAAAGCGGGAACTGGCAAAGCGTCTGGGAACAACACCCTCTAATATTTCGGGAAAACTGAAAAGAGACAACTTTTCTGAAGCCGAGCTACAGGAAATTGCCAAAGCCTGTGGCGCGACATTTGAAGGCAATTTCATTATCGCGAGCACCGGAAAACAGATATAAACAACATAAGGGTGACAAATAACCATGTGGAAGGAAGATTGTGATGTCGGTCACTGAAACAGAACCGGAAACCAGTCTGGGAAAGTACCATGCAGAAAAGGGTAAGGTTGTGGCAGCGCTTACGAATCCATTTCAGGACCGCGTTGACATTGCCAAATCACTTTTTGGCATTCTCTCGGATGATATGACGCTGGAGGAAGTAAAAGAGAAGAGGTGCAGCCGCATATGAAAGCGTTGCTAGACTCCTGCATTGTGATGGACCCGCTGCAAAACCGCGAGCCGTTTGTCGTGGATATGAGCAAGCTGACTGCGCAGGAGCTTGACGAGGAACTGGAAAAGGGGTACCAGGATGTTCTAGCTGGCAGAACAAAGCCGGCGAGCAAAGTCTTTGACGAAATCCGAACGGACTATGATATATAAACGGTAGTTTTTCTTTACACAAAAAGGGCCTGCTGCAAAATTCCGATTTTGCAGCAGGCCCTTTTTCCTTTAATTTAAAAAAACGTTACAGCAGCGGAATCCCGGCGATGGCGCAGGCGGCCCGGGTGTCCGCGTCCCACAGGCTGGTCTGCACCTCTCCAATGTGGGCGCTGCCCAGCAGCAGCATACACAGCCGGCTTTGCCCAATGCCGCCGCCGATGGTGTATGGCAGCTCTCCGGCCAGCAGCGCCCGGTGGAAGGGCAGCGCCCGGCGCGCCTCGCACCCCGCCAGGCTCAGCTGCCGGGCCAAACTCTCCGGGCTGACCCGGATGCCCATGCTGCTGACCTCATAGCTGCACTGTAGCGTATCATTCCAGAACAGAATATCTCCGTTCAAATTCCAATCGTCATAGTCCGGCGCCCGCCCGTCGTGGGGCTTTCCGCTGTGGAGCGTCCCGCCGATCTGCTCTAAAAACGTGGTGCCATGCGCCTTTACAAACGCGTCCTCCCGGGCCTTGGGGGACAATTCGGGGTACAAATCCTCCAATTCCTGGGTGGTGATGAACGTCACCTCTGGACTGTGCAGATGCAGCCGGTTCAGCGCCGGAAACAGCGCGTGCATATTTAGCTCCGTTGCGCAGATGGAGGAGACAATGCTGCGTACCACGCCCTCCAGATAGGACAGCTTCCGGTCCTCCTTGCGGATCACCTTCTCCCAATCCCATTGGTCCACGTAGATGCTGTGCAGATTGTCCAGCTCCTCGTCCCGGCGAATGGCGTTCATGTCCGTATACAGCCCCTTGCCCACCTGGAAATCATAGTCCCGCAGGGCCATCCGTTTCCACTTGGCCAGAGAGTGCACCACCTGGGCCTCCTCCCCTGTGGCGGTGACCGTAAAGCTGACCGGCCGCTCCACGCCGTTTAAATCGTCGTTCAAGCCCGTGGAGGCCTGCAAAAACAGCGGCGCGGAGACTCGGTGCAGATTCAGCGTGGCCGAAAGCGTGTCGGCAAACAGCCGTTTTACCGTGCCAATGGCCTTTTGGGTGTCGTATTGATTTAGAATCGGGGTATAGCCGGCGGGAATGATGCAGTGATTCATCAAAATCTCTCCTTTCCAGGGTGCATTCCAATGAGAGCGGGACAGGCCGGATGGAATGCGGGTCAGTCGATATGGGCTTCCAGCCAGGCTTTCATCTGGCTGCGGCCCTCTTCACTCATGGGGAAGGTGGCCTCTTCCTCCATTTCGCTCAGTTCATAACACAGCGGCCCATGCCAATACGCCACATGAATGGAGCTTTGCTCCATATCCACCTCCTTGGCGTCGCGCATCACCACATTTGGCGCGGCCCGAAACCGGAACAGCCCCATAGAACCGGTGAAGATATTGTCCATTGCAAAGGTATGCAGGGTGGGAAGAAATAAATCCGCCATACGCTATGCCTCCGTCAGCGCTTCCATCTCGTCTAGCAGCTCTTCGAACAGGGAGAGAGCCTGACGCACCGGATCGGGAGTGGCCATATCCACACCGGCAATCTTCAACAGCTCAATTGGCGGCTTGGAGCAGCCGCCGGACAGAAAGCGCAGATAGTCCTCCACCGCAGGCGCGCCCTCGCGCAGAATCCTTCTGGACAGGGCAATGGCGGCGCAGTAACCGGTGGCGTATTGAAATACATAATAATTGCAGTAGAAATGGGGAATCCGCGCCCATTCCATGGAGATCTCATCGTCCACCACCATATCCGGCCCAAAATACGCCTGGTTCAGCTGGCGGTATAGCCCGCACAGCGCGTCGGCGGTCAGGGTCTGCCCGCGCTGCACCAGCTTCCCAATTTCCAGCTCAAACTCAGCGAACATGGTTTGCCGGAACAGGGTGCTTTTAAACTGCTCCAGGAAGTGATTGATCAAAAAGGCCCGTTCTCGCCGGTCCTCCGTTTTGCCCAGCAAATGCTCCATCAAAAGCGCTTCGTTACAGGTGGAAGCCACCTCCGCCACAAAGATCTCATAGTCCGAATCCACGAAGTTCTGGTGCTTGGCGGAATAGTAGGAGTGCAGCGCATGGCCCATCTCATGGGCCAGAACAAACTGGCTGTCCAGCGTGCCGGTATAGTTCAGCAGTACCAGAGGATGCACCGGCGTGCCTGCGGAATAGGCGCCGCCCCGCTTTCCCTCGTTGTGATAGACGTCGATCCAGCGGTGGTCAAAGCCCTCCTGTAGCACCCGGCGGTAGTCCTCGCCCAGAGGGGCCAGGGCTTCATAGACGGTCTGCTTCGCCTGGGCAAAGGGAATTTTCCGGTCCGCGTTGGGCACCAACTGGGTGTAGATATCGTAAAAATGCAGCTCTTCCACGCCCAGCAGCTTTTTCCGCAGGCGGACGTAGCGGTGCATCTTCTCTATATGGTTGTGCACTTCCTGAATTAAATTGGTATACACCGAGACCGGTACATTGGTCGCGTCCAGGGCAGCATCCAGTAGGGAGGGGTACTTTCTAGCGTCGGCAAAGAATTTTAACTGCTTGTTCTGGGCGTTTAGCAATGCTGCCGCCGTGTTGCGAAAGCCGGAGAGGGTATGATACATCCCCTGGTAGGCGCTTTTGCGCAATTGCCGGTCGCCGCTCTAGATCGG
>CAOJND010000159.1 GCA_948439445.1 uncultured Eubacteriales bacterium
CGAAACGCAATCGAATTATGAGCGGCCTGTCCTGCGGCGTTTTGGTGGTGGAGGCCCCAGAGAGAAGCGGCGCGTTGATCACCGCGAATCTGGCTGCCGATCAGGGGAGAGACGTTTTCGTGGTGCCCGGCAACATTGATGTGGCCACCAGCGAGGGCAGCAACGCCCTACTGCGCATTGGCGCCATCGCCATTCGCTCCGGCTGGGATATTCTCAGCGAATACAAAGATCAATTTCCAGATAAAATACAGGAAACACCAAAGGCTTCGCAAATCAGGTTCCCCGCTTCAGAGGAAACGCCCTCTCCCATGGCCAAGGTGTCCCAAAAGCCCCTTCTCCCCCGGAAAAATCCTGGGACAAAGATCGGAAAATCAAAACTGACCATTGACAACGACAGGGATACGCCGTATATTGACCATAAAGAGATTCCTTCAGGGCTTTCGCCGGACGAGCAGATCATTGTAAAGCTGCTACAAGACGGCCCGAAACCTATGGATGATCTCATCACACAATCCGGCAAGCCCGCCGGCGTGGTGCTGGCCAGCATGACGCTGTTGGAGGTGAAGGGTCTGGTCACCCGGCTCCCCGGCAAACTTTTGAAGCTGTCCAGCAAGGAAGCATAACTAGAACAGGAGTGGAATTTCATTACATGGCAACTGCATCGAACCTTGTAATCGTGGAGTCGCCCTCCAAGGCAAAAACCATCGGCAAATATCTTGGCCCCGATTACACCGTAAAAGCCAGTATGGGCCATTTGCGGGATCTGCCGAAAAGCACCATGGGAATTGACTTCGATAACAATTTCCAGCCGGACTATCGTCCTTTGGCCGGAAAAGAAGATATTATCAACGATCTTCGGAAAGCCGCCAAGCAGGCGGATACCATATATCTGGCAACCGACCCGGACCGGGAAGGAGAAGCAATCTCCTGGCATTTAAAAGAATTGTTGGATTTGCCGGATTCTGAAACCCATCGGGTTACATTTAACGAAATCACCAAAAAGGTGGTACAGGAGTCCATTCAAAATCCTCGGGCGATCAATTCCGATCTGGTGGACGCCCAGCAGGCCCGCAGGCTTTTGGACCGGATTGTGGGCTACCAGCTCTCCCCTCTGCTGTGGAAAAAGGTGCGGCGGGGACTGTCCGCCGGACGGGTACAGTCTGTAGCCACCAGATTGGTGGTGGATCGGGAGAATGAAATTCGGGCCTTTGTCCCCAGAGAGTACTGGTCTTTGGATGTGAAGCTGTCCCGAATTGGCAAGCCTGGCACCTTCGCTGCCCATTACTATGGCGAAACAAAAAAGCGAGAGCTGGAAAACGAGGCGCAGGTGGACGAAATCATCCGCGACATCACCGGTCAGGAATTTACCGTCACCGGCGTTCGGAAAGCGGAGAAAAAACGCTCCGCCGTCCCTCCTTTTACCACCTCTACCCTACAACAGGAAGCCTCTCGAAAGCTAAACATGACCCCCAAACGCACCATGGCCGTCGCCCAGCAGCTATATGAAGGTGTGGATGTGGCGGGAGAGGGCACCCAGGGTCTGATCACCTACATGCGTACCGACTCCCTGCGGCTGTCCGACGAGGCCATGACCGCCGCAAAAGACTATATTTGCAGCCGGTACGGCCCGTCCTACTACTATGGAAAGTTCCATGTGTTCAAAACCAAATCCGGCGCCCAGGACGCCCACGAGGCCATTCGCCCGACCCAGGTCCACCTGGATCCGGAATCCATTCAAAGCTCTCTGACCAGGGACCAATACCGGCTGTATAAGCTGATCTGGAGCCGGTTTTTGGCCTCTCAGATGGCCAACGCTGTCTATGATACCATTTCCATTGACACAGTCTGCGCGGGGCATATGTTCCGCTCCAGCCATCAAAGCTTGAAGTTTACCGGCTTTATCGCGGTGTACGAGGAAGGCCGGGACGAGGAGGCAAAGGCCGCCGGTTCCCCCCTGCCGGATTTGCAGGAGGGAGACCGGGCTACCGCCACTGAACTGAAAAAGGAACAGCACTTTACCCAACCCCCCGCCCGGTACACCGAGGCCTCCCTGGTGAAGGCGATGGAAGAACAGGGCGTGGGCCGTCCCTCCACCTATGCCTCCATCATTTCTACCATTGAAGAGCGGAATTATGTGCTCAAGCAGGATAAACGGCTCACCCCCACACCTTTGGGCGAGGTGGTCACCCAATTGATGATGGAGCGCTTCAACGATGTGATCGACGTGGAGTTTACCGCCAACATGGAGCAGCAGCTCGACGAGATAGAGGATGGGAAACGGAATTGGAAATCCGTTTTAAACAGCTTCTATACCGGCTTCCATCAGGAAATGCTGGACGCCGAGCAGGCCCTGGAAGGCGTGCGCATCAAAGTACCCGACGAACCCACCGATGAGATCTGTGAGGTTTGCGGTCGGAATATGGTCATCAAAATGGGCCGGTTTGGCCGGTTTCTGGCCTGCCCAGGCTTCCCAGAGTGCACCAACACCAAGCCCATTGTGGAGCATATGCCGGGCCGCTGTCCCAAATGCGGCAGCGGGATGCTGAAACGCAAGTCCAAGCGTGGCTTTGCCTATTACGCCTGCGAGCAAGGCGCCGCGTGCGGCTTTATGACCTGGGACGTGCCCACGGAGTTCGACTGCCCCAAATGCGGCATGACCATGTTTAAAAAATCCGGCAAAGGACGGATGAAGCCCTTTTGCATTAACGAAACCTGCGAGAACTTCCTGCCAGAGGATCAGCGGGGCTACCGGCGCAGGTCCACGTCTCAACCCGGTGAAAATGCAGAGCCGCCTGTGGAGGTGACCCCTGCCAAGCAGGAGAAGGCTCCTACTACAAAAGCCGCTTCCAAAAAATCTACGGCGAAAAAAACCGCTACCCCTAAGAACGCCGCTACAAAGCGGAAATCCAGTCAAAAAGCCACGGAAGGAGAGGGCTAAATGGAACAGGTAACCGTGGTTGGCGCCGGACTGGCTGGCTCCGAGGCCGCCTGGCAGCTGGCAAACCGGGGAATTGCCGTCCGGCTTGTGGAAATGAAGCCAAATAAAATGACCCCAGCCCACCACAGCCCAAATTTTGCGGAACTGGTATGCTCCAATTCTCTGCGGGGAGACCGATTGGAAAACGCGGTGGGGCTTCTGAAAGAGGAGCTGCGCCGGTTGGATAGTTTGATTCTAACCAGCGCGGAGCAAACCCGGGTGGAGGCCGGAGGCTGCCTGGCCGTGGACCGCCATGGCTTTTCCCAGCGGATCACCCAGAAGCTGGAGGAACACCCCAATATTACCATTTTGCATCAGGAGCAAATCCAGATGCCGGATGGTCCGGCAATCATCGCCACAGGCCCTCTCACCTCCGACGCCATGTCCAAAGCCATTGGGGAATACTTTGGACAGACCCAATACCTGCATTTTTTTGACGCCGCCGCTCCGCTGGTTACGGCGGAGTCTGTGGATATGAATTTGGCCTGGTGGCAGTCCCGGTATGACCGGGGCACCCCAGATTATGTAAATTGCGCCATGAACCGGGAGGAATATACCGCCTTTGTCCAGGCGCTGGCCGCCGCCGAGGAGGCGCCGGTTCATGGGTTTGAGGACAGCCGGGTTTTCGAGGGCTGCATGCCCGTGGAGGTCATGGCCCGCCGGGGCTTTGATACGCTGCGGTATGGCCCGCTCAAGCCGGTGGGCCTAACCGATCCACGCACCGGACGAGAGCCATACGCGGTGGTTCAGCTGCGGCAGGATAACGCCGCGAAAACCGTCTTCAATCTGGTGGGGTTTCAAACCCATTTAGATCGGAAGAGC
>CAOJND010000160.1 GCA_948439445.1 uncultured Eubacteriales bacterium
CCAGGAAGACGGGCGAAAAAAAGGGGAGTAGTCTTTCCTTTCAGGTGATGACCGGGCTGTTTTTGCTGCTTTTTGTACTGGCGGTTCGGGGACTATGGCCCCAGGGGAGGCAGGTCCTGGAGCAATGGCTGTTACCAGACCATATGGCGCCGGCGCAGGCAGCCATTGGGGAACTGGTGACGGATCTGGCACAGGGCAACTCGTTTTCGGATTCCTTTGGAGATTTTTGCCAGGAGGTTTTTGCAATTCGTGAAACGAATCCGCGCTGATTCGGTGATGATCGGGCCGGAGATTTTCCTCCTGGGGAGCCTGGGCCTGCTGCTTCTGCCATTGCCATGGCTTGCGGCCTGGGTAGCTGCCGCTACGCTGCATGAGCTGGGGCATATCGGGGCGATTCTACTCTGCGGTGGCAGAATTCTACATTTTCGGCTGCGATTTGACGGTGCGGTCCTGGAAACCGGCGGCTTGCGCTATGGCAGAGAGGCTTTATGCGCGCTGGCAGGTCCCGCCTGCGGGCTGGCGCTTCTTTTGACGGCCCAGCAGTTTCCACGGCTGGCCATCTGCGGAGTGATCCAGTCGGCGTATAATCTGTTACCGGTATTTCCTTTGGATGGAGGGCGCGCGTTACGGTGTTTTCTGGTACAACACCTGCCTTTGGATCGGGCGGTTTGGTGCAGCCGGACGGCCTCCTTTGCCGCGATTGCTTGCCTGCTGGGTTTGGCGGCCTATGGTGCGGTGGCACTGGGGTTGGGGATGCTACCATTTCTGTTGCCGCTGGTGCTTTTCCTGCGAGCGGCCAAGGAACGGTAATGAAGCAAAAAAAGCCCACCGGGCGATATGCTGCTTCTGAAGCGGCGCGCCGGTGGGCAATGTGAATAGACAGTTTTAATCTGCTCAGTTTTGATTTTGGGATTTGGCTTCTTGGTTGCTCAATTGATCCAGAGATTTTACCACGGCCTTTGGTAGGGGAACGCCTGCGATTCCCAGATTCTGCACAATGGACAGAATCTCATTGGTACAAAATCCAATGCAAACTGCGTTACGCACATAGTCTGTTCCCAACAGATGATCAATTTGAACAGCTACAAGAACAAAGAGCAGCATCATACACTTTTTTCCCAGACCTTTCAGGCCGAAAGCGGGATCATAGGCGCCGCCGGTGGTTTTTTTGCTTTTGCGGAACACCAAGGCCACAATGCTGCCAGATAGAAAATCCACCGCCATGCAGATCACCAAGGCGGTAATGGCAGTGTCCCAACCGCCAAAGGCCCAGGAGGCCGCACCTCCCAGCAGCCCGATGATCGTGCATAGTCCTTCTTTTGCACCGATCATTTTTTCCCCTCCAGTATATTTTTTAGGCGGATTAGACTAGCTGCCGCCTGCTCTCTGGTTATATAGCCCTGCCAGTTATAATTGTTGTCCCCATCCCCCTGGAAAAGCCCCAGAGCTTTGGCTTGCTCGGTGTATTCTTTGGCCCACGCCGACGGGTGGTCGCCAGTACCGGCAGGTTTTGGTGGCGCCGCATCGGACCAGGTCTTGCCGTCTAGCTCCACAATGGCTTTGGCAATGGCTTTTGCGGCATCGTTTCGGCGCTGTGTGAGAAACTGGACGCCGGTTTCTGAATCATGGAAATCCACTTCCAATAGACATGCCGGCATGGCTGGCGTTTTCAACTCATATAAAGCACTGCTCTGCTGGACATTGGCGGAGCGATTATTTTTTTGCCCGGTTTCCAGTAGACAGGACACCAGCTTTTCCGCCAGTGCTCGGCCAGCGGAATCATAAAAGGCAATTGGTCCGTATGCGGTTCCGTTGCCACCCGCGTTGGAGTGGAGTGCAAGGTACCATCCTGCTCCCATAGCGGCAGCCTCCCGGCTTCGCTGGGACAGGGTTTTGCCCAGTTCGGCTACATGAAAATCCACGCCGTATTGATCTAGATATGGTGTGATCGCGTCTGCCAAACGATACATTTGACTGGCTTCGGTACCGTAATTGCCAAGGCCAACGTTGTCCTCCTGGAGAGAGGGGCTGAGATACCAGAGTTTTCCCATAATTACATCTCCTTTCGGGTTTTGGTTCTCCCTTTTCATCCCTATGCCGAAGAATACAAAATGTTGCATAAAAACGTGCAATTCGCTTTTATACAACAGGGCTTTCTTTTCTGGTATCCGCCCCCAATGTGGGTTATAGATATAAACAAATGAAAGTTTTTTCTGAAATGAAAGAATACCCCTTGACTTTTACGTTACGTCATAGTTTATACTAGCTGCAGAGAGAGGAGGGGATCCCATGCAAATGATCCGAGAACTGAGTCGCTTGACAGGGGTAAGTGTTCGCGCTTTGCAATATTATGATAAAATCGGACTTTTACCGCCGACAGCGTACACAGCTTCTGGTTACCGGCTGTATGACGAAGCGGCCTTGGAACGACTACAACAGATTTTGCTGTTTCGCGAGCTACAATTTCCGCTACAAGAGATCAAAAGGATTTTGGACAGCCCGGATTTTGACCGGGACAAAGCGGTGGAACAACAGATCACCCTGCTGACATTGCAAAAGGAGCGCTTAGAGGGATTGATTTCCTTTGCTCGTGAAATTTTAAAGAAGGGAGAATGCGCAATGGATTTTTCTGCATTCAGCACGGAAAAGCAGAACGCCTATGCCGCCCAGGCGAAGGCGCAATGGGGACATACCGATGCTTTTCAGGAATTTGAAGCCAAGACGAAGAACCATACCCAGGAGCAGACGAGAGAGCTTAGCAGAAGCTTCATGGCCCTATTTGGAGAGCTTGGTGCGATGAAGGAGCTGCCGCCTGACGCCCAAGAAGTGCAGCGTCAGGTAAAGCGGCTGCAATCGTTTATTACCCAGCATTTTTACACCTGCACCGATCAGATTTTTAGACAGCTAGGACAAGCATATGCTGCTGGCGGGGAGATGACGGAAAACATCGATCATATGGGAGGACCTGGTACGGCGGCGTTTGCAGCGCAAGCGATTGCTATTTTTTTAGAGGAACCGTCAAGGCATTCCTAGGCGGATGATGTCCCAGAGGAATTATCTTTGGGCTGCCATTTTCCACAATTAGCGGGGAATGGCAGCCCCTTGCGTATAGGAAGAACAAGAAAAACGGAATGCCTGATGAACTGATCTACGGAAATTGCGCAAGATCGGCTGCTTTTCAGGTCGTGCAGGGAGATAAATTGGAAAAATGGTACATGTTTATTGACATTTCAAACTAGGTTCCATATAATACCTATGGAATGTTGCTTACTGGGGAATTTTGCGCATTGTTTTTGCCAGTGGGGTCCAGAAAGGAAGGATGCGAGTGACGATTGCGGATTTTTTCCCCATGTGGGATCAGCTTACGATCACACAACGGAAAAGGCTCTGCGAAAGCGCCGTTTGCCGCAGGGTAAAAAAGGGGACCATGCTTCACAACGGAGGTATGGAATGCACCGGTCTGCTCTTGGTAAAAACAGGACAGCTGCGGGCCTATATTCTCTCTGAGGAGGGACGGCAGATCACCATTTACCGCCTGTTTGATTTGGACATTTGCCTTTTTTCCGCTTCCTGTATGATGCGCTCCATGCAATTTGACATCACCATTGACGCGCAGAAAGATACGGAGTTATGGGTGATTCCGGCGGAAATCTATCAGGGGATCATGGCGGAGTCTGCGCCTTTGGCGAACTTTACCAATGAGCTAATGGCGGGACGGTTTTCGGAGGTTATGTGGCTGGTTGAGCAGATCATGTGG
>CAOJND010000161.1 GCA_948439445.1 uncultured Eubacteriales bacterium
TGCAACTGTGTTTTTTAATACCCAAACTATATAAATAATTTTTGCCGGAATTATAACAAACAAGTGGTCAGAAATCAACCGACCACTTGCCGTAATACTTTGTTACCCGCCGATGCTAACGCATACGGATGCTCTTTATAAAAATAATTACATCTGGCAGTATGCTATGGCAGTTTGCGCGGCCAAGCGGGCATTGTTAAACACCAACTGAATGTTGGAGGCCAGGCTGTCGCCGCCGGTCAGCTCGGCTACCCGCGCCAGCAGGAACGGCGTGGTGGCCTTTCCGTGAATACCCTTTTCCTCACACTCGCCAATGGCCTGGTCGATGGCGGCGTTGATCACCCCAGGATCCATGGAATACGCCTGGGGGATGGGGTTGGTCACCAGCATACCGCCGCCCAAGCCCAGATCATGCTGCGCTTTGAACGCGGCCGCCAGCTCCTGAGGAGAATCCACCCGGTAGTCCACCTTGAAGCCGGAACTTCTGGTATAGAACGCGGGCAGCTCCTCGGTACCGTAGCCCAGCACCGGCACACCGTGGGTCTCCAGATATTCCAGCGTCAGCCCCAGATCCAGAATGCTCTTTGCACCGGCGCAGACCACCATCACTGGGGTATTGGCCAACTCCTCTAGATCCGCAGAGATATCCATGGTGGTTTCCGCCCCCCGATGGACACCGCCGATTCCGCCGGTGGCAAACACACGGATCCCGGCCATATGGGCAATCATCATGGTGGTGGTCACCGTCGTAGCACCGTCCTGCCCCCTGGCGCAGAGTACCGCCAGATCCCGGCGGCTGGCCTTGGCAATGGCCTGTCCCTTTTTGCCGAAGTACTCGATTTCCTCTGGGGTCAGCCCGGCTTTCAACCGGCCGCCAATGATGGCGATGGTGGCGGGTACCGCGCCGCAATCGCGGATGATCTGTTCCACCTGTAGGGCAGTCTGCACATTTTGCGGGTATGGCATCCCATGGGAAATGATGGTGGATTCCAGCGCAACTACCGGTTTGCCTGCGGCGACGGCCTCGGCTACCTCGGGCTTGATATCCAGATACGAATTCATACTCATCTTGATTCACCAAATCCTTTTTCAATTTCAAAATTTGCCTGGTCCATGCGCGTCTTCAGCGCGGCGACAGTCATAGCGGGGTTGATGGTCTCCCGGCTTTCCATGGCAATGGAGGAAGCTGCCAGACCGGCCAGCGCAGTCTGCTGCAACCCGGCGCCCTCCAAATAGGCCCAGGCCAGGGCCGCCATAAACGCGTCGCCACAGCCAGTGGTATTGACCATCGCGCCTGGAAGATTGGGCAGCCAAAGCCGCTCATCGCCCATCGCGGCATACACGCCGTCGGCGCCCAGAGAGAGGAACAACCGGTGCACCCCCTGCTCCAGCAGAATATCCGCCGCCTTCGCCACATCCGCCTGGCTGCAAATCGACACACCGGACAATAGCTCCGCCTCCAGCCGGTTGGGCTTTAGGGTATGGATCCGGTGTAGGATGGGCCGCAGCTTTTCCGCTTTCACGGTGGATACCGGATCGCAGAACAAAGGCGCGTCCAAATTCTCCGCCAAGAAGCACAGCGACGCCTGAGGAATGTTGGTATCCGCAACCACCAATTGGGCGTTTTGCAGCACGGACAGATTAGCCGCCAGATAGTCCGGCGTAATCCGGCGGCAGATTTCCATATCGGATACCGCCAACGCCATATCTCCATCCGGCCCGCAGAGGTAGAGGTAGGTAGAGGTTCGCTCCCCATGAATCCGCAGGGCGTGGTTCAAATTGATCCCCAGCTCCGAGCAAGAGGCCGCAACCTGCTGGCCATGGAAATCGTCGCCATAGGCAGTTAACAAACACACTTCTGTGCCCAATAGGCTCAGATTGTGGGCAATGTTTCTGCCCACACCTCCAAGGCTGGTACTGACCCGTCCGGGATTAGAGTCCTCCGTCACCAGTGGGGCAGAGGCGCAGCCGCCAATATCCACATTGACGCCGCCCACCACCACAACGTAGGAACCGGAGCGCAGCACATACCCCTTCCCGGCGATATATCCCTTTTTCATCAAATTGGAGATGTGAACGCCTACGGAAGACCGGGTAATCCCCAGCCGGTCGGCAATCTCCTGCTGAGAGATCATGGGATTGGATTCAATCCACTGAAGGATCTGACGTTCCCGCTGTGTCATAGCAATCTCCTAAAGAAATCTTATTTTTCTAAGCGCGCGCTTATTTTATCAAGGAAACAATTCATTGTCAAGAAAAAAATCAAAATCGAACCATGCCGCCAGCCAATGTATCTGTGGTAGGATCACAATTTAGTCCTGAATTGGGGTGTAGTTTACAATAATGGAATGGGCCACCAGTGCGGATACGTCGGTAACCTGGCTGCCGTAGACGTTAACCTGGGTCAAATTGGGGCAGTTTTCCAGCGCGTCAATCGTTTCGATTCCTTCATTATAGTCCATATAGACGTAGACCAGATGCTGAAAATCCGCCAGCGGATCCAAGGTTTCCAGTTGGTTATGCTCTCCGTTGATGGTGACCAGCGCACAATCCTTGGGAAGCGCCGGCAGAGCCGTAACCTGGTTATTGCCGAAGCTCAAATCCGTGAGCTTTACCAAGGTGGAAAGGGCGGAGATATCCGTCAGTGCGTTGTTGGATACATCCAACTTCGTCAAATTCACACAGCCTGCCAGCAGATCCACGGTCTGCATTGCATTATGGGAGGCCAGGAAGGTTTCCAGCGCCGGCATCTTGTCCACCGCAGCCAATGCCTCAATTTGGTTGTTGGAAAGGTCCAAATAGGTCATAGCGGGACAGGTTTCCAAAGGCGCCATAGAGGTCAATGCGTTGTAGGACACATCCAGGTAGGAGAGGTGCTCCAAACCGGCCACGCCAGCTAGGCTGACCAATGCATTATGCCCCAAATCCAGATATTCCAAATCTGTCAAGACAGACAGCGCCTCAATATCCCGAATGGCATTGCTGCTTAGATCCAGTTTGGTCAAACCGGTGGCAGCAGCCAAAGGCTCAATATTGGACAGACTGCATGTGTCCAGCGTCAATTCTGTTAAATTGGGCAGAGCCGCCAATTGCTGGAGAACCTGCGCGTCCAAAACGCACTGGGTCAGCTTTACACTACGCAGGCAATCCAGCCCGGCAAACACCGTAGAATCAGTCAAATCCAGATAACTGGCGCTTATATTCTCCAGATTGATCATCCCCGCCAGATCCTCTATGCTCTTAGCACTGGTAGGCACGTCAAAGGAGGTAATCTGCCATAGGTCATTGGTATAGAGCTGCTTGTCCTCCGGAATTTCCAGTTGGTCGTAAACCATCGTAGAGATGGCGCTATCTTTTAAAGTAATTGGTTCAATTACGCCAACCACAGTATAATGCAACGTCGCCAGAGGACTGACCAGACCATTCTCTCCCACGGTCATGGCCAACAAAGTGGTTTCTCCCCCAGGCAAGGAATACGGCTGGTGGTAAGCCTGTCCCCAGGTGGAGGGATAAGAACCGTCGTTGGTGACATACAGCGTCCCGCCAGATCCATTCACGGAAACGGTGATATAGTTGTCGTACGCCCCTGGCGCGGGATCCGCCGTAGGTACAGGAGGGCGTTGCCGCTCCAGCTTCTCCTTGATCTGGGGATCTGTCACCTGCGCGATCAGCTGTTCCGCATCCAAAAGCTTATCCTGGGCCACATA
>CAOJND010000162.1 GCA_948439445.1 uncultured Eubacteriales bacterium
CTGCGGTTGACCAGGAACATGGACACGTTTCCATCGGAATCCTGGGTGGCGGAGCAGTCCAGATAGGGCACCTGCTCTGCGATGGCGCAGGCGTAGCGCTCCACCTCCACCTGGGGCCGTAGGGAAACACCCCGGCCATATTGGGAAGCATAGAGCAGCGGATAATAGATGCCCTGGACCCAGGCCTTTCCACCGGGTTCCGTCATAATAGGCGCGATAACGTTCACCAACTGCGCCATGCAGGCGATTTTTACCGTGTCCGCATTGCGAAGCAAGGTGTTGAGCATACAGCCCACCACCAGGGTGTCTATATCGTCGTAGCGCTCTTCCTCGATGGGGCGGGCTGCCGTCCACTTGGGCGGCTCCTTGCCCTCCTTTTTAAAGTGATACCACACATTCCATTCGTCAAAGGACAGCATAACATCGTGATCGCCATTTTGCGCTTCCCGTGCCTGCCGGCACAGCTTGGCAATGTATTGAATGCTGCTTTCCATCTCCAGACTCCGGGCCAGGAAGGTGGGGACATCTCCGGCTGCATTTTCATAATACTGGTGTAGGGACAGATACTCTATATAGGGATAACAATGCTTTAGCACCGTCTGCTCCCATGTGCCGAAGGTGGGCATGTCCCGATAGGAGCTGCCACAGGCCACCAATTCAATAGAGGGATCCATCCATTTCATCATTTTGGCCGTCTCACAGGCGATCCGACTGTATTCTTCGGCGGTTTTGGCGCAGATCTGCCAGGGGCCGTCCATTTCGTTGCCCAGGCACCAGAGCTTGACATTGTAGGGTGCTTCGTGTCCATTGCGCCGCCGCAGATCGGCAAAATGGGTGGACAAGGAACCGTTTACATACTCCAATAGATCCACTGCGTCTTGTGGGGTTCCGGTACCAAGATTCACGCCCAGCATGGGCTGAATCCCCAGTCGCTCACACCACTGCAAAAATTCGTCGGTACCCACCTGGTTGGTCTCCAGGGAGAACCACGCGAGCTCCGGCCGGACGGGACGGGTGTCCTTTGGTCCAATGCCGTCCTGCCAGCGGTACCCCGAGAGCATATTACCGCCGGGATAACGGATGCAGGACAAGTGCAAAGGGGCGATCAACTCCATCACATCCTGACGGAAGCCCTGGCCGTCCGCCGTGGGATGGCCTGGTTCATAGATGCCTGTATAGACGGCGCGGCCCATCTGCTCAATAAAAGAGCTATAAATCCGGTTGTCAATGGTAGAAATTTGATTGGTGTTCGAAAGCAGGATTTTTCCTCTCATATATGTTCCTCTGGTTTTTTTGTAGAGTCCCGCTCAATGATTGTGCAGTCGAGCAGGGTTTTTTGGTGGACCGGCTGCTTACCTAAGAGGAGATTCATCATCTCATTCGCGGCAGTCTTGCCGATTTCGAACAGTGGAAGGGAAGCTGTTGTTAAGGTCGGCCGGCAGACCGACGCGATTTCTCGGTTGTCAAATCCAACCAGGCGAATATCTTTGCCCACGTTGATGTTGTTGGCATTGCAATAATCCAGAACGCCTACGGCCATCAGGTCATTTTGGGCAAAGATTGCAGTAACGCCTGCCTGAATCAGCTTCTCTGCCAGGATAAAGCCGCAATCCCGTTCCCAGTCTCCTGTGACGGTAATGGAGGGATCGTATGGAATCCGATGGTCGTATAGCGCCCGCATGTGGCCGATGGTACGACTGGTGCTGTGGATGCTGTCCACCGGGCCGGTAATCATGCCGATTCTCACATCTCCCTGTTTCAGCAGTAGGGTGGTTAGATCATAAGCAGCCTTCTCATCGTTGTAGGTGACGGAAGGAACCAGCGGATCAGAACTCTCACAATAGGCATAGACGAATTGTGTCTCATGCTGGCGAGACAGCGGGACGATTACCTGGCTATGGCAGCTGATATAGATAATACCATCCACCTGCTTGGAAAGCACGTCATCGACCGCGCTACAGATCAACTGGTCACACAGGGCTGGATCCCTGGGCTTGTTGCCAAACCGGCGAAACAGGCGCAAGTTTTCCAATACATAGTGAAACCCAACCTCATCACAGGTGGCGGCAATGCCGTCGATGATCTGGGGAGCGTTGAAAACCGTCAGATCTTCTGTAATGATGCCAATGGTGCTGCTGCGGCCGCTGCGCAGATTCCTGGCGTACAGATTTGGCCGGTAGTTTAGCTCCCGGGCTGCGTCCAGGATCCGCTGCCGGGTTTCCTCTTTAATTCCACTTTTGCCGTTCAGCACCCGGCTAACGGTTGCAATGGATGAATTTGTTCGCTCTGCAAGTTCTTTAATGGTTGCCAAGAAAACCCTCCCCTTTGTTTCAAATTCTAAATATAATTATAATCTATCCAGACCAATGATCAAGTCAAAAACCCTTTATTTTAGAGAAATTGATAAAAGTTAACACCTCCTTTGCGGAAAAAAGATTCCGAAGGAGAACATTAGACAAAAAGAACCAAAAATAGACCAATATTATTATGTTATTATTATAAACGTTTTCATACAAAAGATCAAGTGGAAAATGAGGCGAAAATAAAAAATAATTCCCCAAGGAAGAGAAAAGAAGACTCAAAACCAAGGGAGGGCCAGAGAAATTGTGCAACATATACAAAAACTGGGCGTGTTTTTTGGAGGCAAAAAGCAAAACTCCACATCCAATTTTGGGAAAAAGCTCTTGACAACGCCAAGACGATGTTGTATCATATTTTTACAAAAAAGAAAACGTTTAACGTCCGGGGAAGCTTTGACAGAAAGCGACGTTTTTATTCCACGGTAAAATCGACTTTATCAAGAAAAACGGGGGCAGGAGAACAAGCATGGGATCTGGTATTTTTACACCTTCATTGCACAACATTCAGATTATGGACCCGCTGTTTGGGGGCTACCTGGATGTGGTGGCAAATAAGCTCCTGCCATATCAGTGGGAGGTTCTAAACGACAGGGTTGCCGGTACGGAGCCGTCGTATTGTATTGAGAATTTTCGGATTGCCGCGGGAGAGCATCCTGGTGTCCATCAGGGCGTGGTCTTTGGGGATACCGATGCATATAAGTGGCTGGAGACGGTGGCGTTTTGCCTGGAGGCTGGAAAAGCGAAAGAGCTGGAGGCCACGGCGGACGCGCTGGTGGAGCTGATGGGCCGGGCAATGACCGCCGACGGCTATCTAAATACATATTATACCATCGACCATCCGGATCAGCGGTGGACGAATTTGACCGAGGGCCATGAGCTGTACAGTGCTGGTCATATGATTGAGGCCTGCGTGGCCTATACCCGGGCGACGGGAAAGCCTTTGGCACAGGAGTTGGCCTGCCGGTTTGCGGATTTGATCTGCGCTGTGTTTGGGCCGGGCTCTACGCAAAATCCCGGTTATCCTGGCCACCAAGAGGTGGAGCTGGCGCTCATGAAGCTTTATCACGCCACAGGGAATGCGCGTTACGCGCAGCAGGCCCGATATTTTCTTCAGGTACGGGGACGGCGGCCCAACTATCTGCTCAATGAGCTGGCTAGAACGGGCAAGGAACGGATCTTCCCGGAATTTGCCGACTATGATGATAAATACGCCCAGAGCCATAAGCCTCCGGTGGAACAGTCCGAGGCGGAAGGCCATGCGGTTCGGGCCGTGTATATGTACTCCGCCATGGCGGATGTGGCAGAAGCGTTTGACGATGAGGCGATGAAAGACGCCT
>CAOJND010000163.1 GCA_948439445.1 uncultured Eubacteriales bacterium
GGCCTGTTTTTTCAACGATTTTCATCCAAATAAATCTCGACAGAAATCGACATTGCCCAGAAATGGGAACGAGTAAAAGGCGCAACGGACCAAATCGGCCTGCTGCGCCCATTTTTATCGATACCAACAGATTGAAAAGCATTGATTGTTATATCCCAAGAATCGAAAAAACATCGTTATTTTCAAAGCACTTGGTTACCCATGGGGTGAGTTCGGCAATGACTTTTTCCCACGGCCCCGCCGATCCTTTGGCAAGCCTGCAAAGCTCTACCCACTGGGACCGATTTACAGTTGTAACGCCGTAGTCATCGAATTTCGGGATCGCTTGTCGGAACAAGTCCGATAGACGAAATGTATCCCAAAGATCGGCATGCATACAAATGGAGTCATTTAACCAGCAGTTACCATGATATATCCCATTTTGAAATTCATAATAGTCGGAACTTTGAGACGCCTTTCGCGTGGCCTCGCGCACAAAATATTGCATGGTAACACCCACTTTCCTTTTCTAAGGCGTATCCTTTTTTGGGCTTTTCCGCTCTAATTTACGCTTGTTGCCTTTTTCATCCACCAGATAGGTGTGTTCCAGCTGACCGGTCAGATTCGCTTTCACCGCGTCGATGTAGATCCGCCGCAGGGCGTCCCGCTGTGAAAGCTCCTCTGGGGTTAAACCCTGCGTCTTGGCTTTTTTCGCTAAGACATTGATCTGGGCAATTACTTCATTCAAATCCATAGCGCAATTCCTCAAATATAGCGGTGGAGCACCACCGAAATTCTTCCTTTTTTTGTCTGCCCTTTTACCTGGGCGAGCTGAAGCTTCCCCAGCCCACGAACAGAAATCTTGTCCCCTTCGGCCACGGCCTTGTCCGGCTTCTGACAGGGTAGACCGTTGATGGCGGCCTTCCCTGCCGCGATGTGCTGGGTGGCCAGGCTCCTGCTCATACGAAAACCGGAGCAGATCACGCTATCCAGCCGTAAAGAGGCCAAGGTATCGGTGATGGCCTGGATCTGCGGCGCCGGAATGACGGCCTGGGCCAAGGGAACCGCCTCCAGACGCAGCCGGACACGTCCGGCACTTTGCAGGTTTTGCAAAAGATACGGCGCGATTTCCGCCGTTACAAAAAAGTCGCAGCTTCCTGTCCCGGCGCAGATATCGCCCACTGTCTCCCGGCCGATTCCCGCCCCCATAAGCGCGCCCAAAAAGTCCCGGTGGCTTAAACTATCGCCGGTAAAATAGGTAGCGCGCAAACATACCACCGGGCTGCCTTCTTCCATCAGCGTATCTTCTTCTAAATACGCCGGCAGATAACACAGCATCCGCCGTTCCGCCCCGGCGTAGCCGCCAAAAAAATGAAGCCTTTCTCCCTGGCCGAACAGATAACGGGCCATTTCCTGCTCGCGTGGGGAGAGAAAACAGGTGTTGACCGGAATCTCCCGGCGGATACCGGCTTGTATTTTGTCCCAAATGTGGGCGAGCAACAGCCTCTCGTCTTGATTTTGAGCAATTTTTTCAATATTTCCACGATCCATAGTCTCACCCCGGGGCTATTATAGCACAGCTTTTCCCATTTGCAAGGAAGTTTTTCTTGTAACCCTGGCAGATGTGGAGTATAATGGGGGCAAAAGGATGGTGTCCGTATGAGAATCGGAATTATTGGAGCCGGCGCCTCCGGTATGGCTGCGGCGCTGGCTGCGGCGGAAAATCCCTGCCATCAGGTGGTTGTGCTGGAGCGGCAGGCCAGAGTAGGGCGAAAGCTCCAGGCGACTGGCAACGGCCGGTGCAACCTGACCAATCTGCATGCCCAGGCGGATTCCTACCACGGGAGTATGCCGGAATTTGCCAGGTACGCTTTGGCCTCGTTCGGACCGGAGCAGACGCGGCAATGGTTTGCCCAGATGGGCCTGTTTACCGTCGCGGAGGCCTCCGGCCGGGTTTACCCCTATTCGGATCAGGCTAATTCTGTGGTGGATGTGCTTCGCTTCGCCCTGGCGCAGGCGGGGGTGCAGCTTGCGCTGGACTGTGAGGTGACCAAGCTCCGCCGAACGGCGGACGGCTTTCTGGTGGAGGGCGCAGGGCAGGCCGTGTTTGACCGGGTCATCGTGGCCTGCGGCGGTCTGGCTGGCACAAAGCTGGGCGGCTCTCTGGGGGGATATAAACTGCTCCGGAGCCTAGGTCATCAGGTGACCAAGCTCCGCCCGGCGCTGGTGCAGTTGCGTACCAGTTGGGACGGCGTAACCGCCCTAAAAGGTGTTCGGGCCAACTGCCGGGCGGCGATTTACCAGGACCAGCGGGAGATTTGTGCCTCCTGCGGGGAGATCCAGTTTACCGAATATGGCCTGTCCGGCCCTGTGATTTTTGAAATCTCCCGGGATGCCTGTCAGGGAAGCGGCGCATGGAACTGCCGGATCGATTTTTTGCCGGACTATCAAAGTTCGGTTTTGCTGGCGGAGCTACAGCGGCGGCAGGGGACCGATCTGCCGGTTGGAGAACTGCTGACCGGTATTTTACACAACCGGCTGGGCCGGGTGATCACAAAACGGGCTGGACTTAGGCTGGACATCCCCATTGCAGCGCTTTCCTCGGAAACACTAACAGCGCTCAGCCGTTTGGTGAAGGATTTCTGGGTGCCGCTGTCGGAACCGATGGGGATGGATTGCGCCCAGGTAACCGCCGGCGGCGTGGTGACAGAGGAATTTGATCCCACGACTATGGAGAGTCGGTTGATACCTGGCTTATTTGCCTGTGGAGAGGTGCTGGACATCGACGGCGACTGCGGCGGCTATAATCTACAGTGGGCGTGGAGCTCCGGTAGACTGGCGGGGCTGTCCGCCGGGAGGGAAAAGCCATGATTCGCGTGCAGGAAATTGCGCTCCCGCCGGGGCACGAAATGGAGGATCTGCGGCGGGAGGCAGCTAGATTGCTGAAGCTTCCCCAGGAGAAGCTTCGATCCATGCGTTTGGTTCGGCGGTCTGTGGACGCCCGGAAAAAGCCGGAGGTCCGGTTTGTGTACGCCGTGGACGTGGAGGTGGACGGCGCGGAAGCTGCGATTTTGAGGCGGAGCCGGTGTAAAAAGGCGGCGATTGTAGACCCGGTTCGCTATATTCCGCCCCAACTACCCCAAGGAGCGGATGATCGACCGGTTGTGGTGGGATTTGGCCCGGCGGGAATTTTCGCGGCGCTGGTATTGGCTATGGCCGGACTGCGGCCTGTGGTGCTGGAGCGGGGAGAGGACGCGGTGAGCCGGCATCGGAAGGTATCCCATTTTTTTCAAACCGGACAGTTGGACCCTAGAAGCAACGTCCAGTTTGGCGAGGGCGGTGCCGGAACCTTTTCCGATGGAAAACTGAATACAGGGGTGAACAATCCCCGCATTCATTGGATTTTAGAGCAATTTGTGGCGGCGGGCGCCAGGGAGAACATTCTCTATGACGCCAAGCCCCATGTGGGCACCGATGTTTTGCTGACGGTTGTACAAAATTTGCGGCAAAGACTTCTGGATTTGGGCGCTCAGGTGCGGTTTTCCACCCAGGTCACCGGCTTGCGGATGGAAAAGGGCCGTCTTACCGGCTTGGAGCT
>CAOJND010000164.1 GCA_948439445.1 uncultured Eubacteriales bacterium
CTTGCGACCCTGACAAGACCGGAATCCCTGTATTCTCTAGAAAAAACGTTCACCCAGCATAACCCACCGTCAGCGGCACTTGCGCCCCTGTGAGGCCACAGCAGGCCCGTGTTGGCGTTTTACGGCGGCAGTCGGGTAAAGGAACCACCAGGCCCTGGGAAGGGCGTTTTGGGGCAATTCTGGCCCCGTTTCGCGGCAAGGTTCAAAGGGGCCGGATTTCCCGGCAGGGGAGGGCCGTAAGGGCCTCCCGCTGGGGCAAGCAGAGCGCGTGGCTGTCCGCCCCGCACAAAAGAACCGGGCAGAAGCCCGTACCCACTTTAGAAAGGTATGCAGAACAACAGAAAATGAGCAGAAACTCTGACGATTTGTCTGACAAAAACAGAGAAAGAAATGATTCAAAAGAAAGCAAAGAAGGCTCAACTCAGCGTTACAGATTTTTTCGTTGCAACATCGTTGCGCACGGAGATTCACGTTGCCGAGAACATCAAGCCTCTGCTGATTGAGCTGAAACGCATCGGCAACAACATCAACCAAATCACCATGAAAATCAATGCGGGAGCGTTCCACTCCGCTGACTTTATGGAAGTCATACAAGGCCAGCGGATGCTTTACCAGCAGCTCCCGCGCATAGGGGAGGTCGATGATGGCAACCATAAAATTTATCCAGGAGAGCCGCCAATCAATTTGTGCCATGAAAGGCGTGATTTCCTACTGCTTGCAGGAGAAAAAGGTTGCGGATGATGCCACCGGCCAGCGCATGGTCAGTGGCATTTCCTGCGATGGAGAGAACGCATTTGCTGAATTTTTGACGACAAAGACCGCCTATTGGAAGCAATCATTGGCCTGACAGCCGGCATAATACCCAACTCCAATTAATTTACCCCAGCGGTTCGGTGCTATCACCGGGCCGCTTTTCATATATATTCCCATCGAGAAACTGAATCCAAAGGAGGCCTGGCAAACAATTTGAGTAAAAAAAAGCTGAATTACCGTTTTCATAATCCCAACCCCGACAGCCAAACGGCCAACTACATACTAAAGGTTTTCCTCGAATCGAACCGCCCAAAGGTTGAAAACGCGGTCCAACAGGCGGCGCAAGAAGTTCAGGCCGGGGAAGAAACGGAACATGAAGCCATTACCAAGGCAATGTGATTTTCTCTTGCTATTTTTCCGCCAATGCGGTACAATAGTCTTGAAAGGGGGCGGCCTTATGCAAAAGGTTTATTCCATCCACGAAATCGAAAATATCCTCCAGCCGGTTTTCGCTGGCTATGGCGTGCGGCGAGCGGTGCTGTTCGGCTCCTACGCAAAGGGACAGGCCACTCCCCGCAGTGACGTGGACATTCTGGTTGACAGCGGCCTGCGAGGGCTGGCGTTCTTTGGCCTGTTGGAAGGTGTTTCATCCACACTGAGCGTACCGGTTGACCTTATCGATGTTTCACAAATCGAGGAGGGCTCTCAAATTGATGCAGAGATACGGCAGACAGGGGTGCCGATTTATGGGCAGTAAGGATCTTGCGGTGCTGAGAAAAATCCTTCAGCATATCGAAAGCATTATGCGCTACTGTGCCGATTGCCGTACGCTGGAAGATTTTTCATCCGACGCCATGCGCTTGGAGGCTACCGTCTTCAACCTGATGCAAATCGGCGAGCTTGCAAAGGAATCTCTGAGCGACGAGGCAAAGGCGCAGATTAAAACCATCCCCTGGCAGCAGATTTACGGCATGCGCAACCGGATTGTGCATGGCTATTCCGGGGTCAATATGCAGATCGTGTGGGACACCGTATCTGTAGACATTCCCATGCTTCATAAAGAATTAGAATCGATTATCAAAACAAATTCTTAAATATGGCGGGGCCGAAAAAACGGCTCCGCCAATATTTTTATTGCTTTTCTGAAAGAAGTGTGGTAAACTCAGTAGTAACAAAACGTTTTAAATCAATTAGTGAGGTGCCCCATGAACATCGCTGCCTACTGCCGCGTCTCCACCGACAAGGAGGACCAGCTTAACAGCCTAGAAGCCCAGAAAGAATTCTTCTCAGAATACACCAAGCGCACAGGCGACGCGCTTGTGCGCTTGTACGCTGACGAGGGCATTTCCGGCACAAAGATCAAGAACCGCAAGGAGTTCCTGCGGATGATGGCGGATGCCGAGCACCATCTGTTCGACATGGTTGTGGTTAAGGACATCAGCCGCTTTGCCCGGAACACTGTGGACCTTCTCCAAAGCGTCCGCAGGCTGAAAGCCCTGGGCATCGAGACCCAGTTCCTCACTGCCAACATGACCAGCATGGGCAACAGCGAGTTCGTGCTAACTATCTTCGGCGCGCTGGCTCAGGAGGAGAGCGCCAACACCTCCAAGCGGGTGAAGTTCGGCAAGAAGCTGAACGCCGAGAAGGGCCGTGTCCCCAACATCGTCTACGGCTACGACAAGACCATCGGCGACTACTTCAACCTGACCATCAACCAGGAGGAGGCTGCTGTCATCCGGCAGATCTATCACTGGTACACCCAGGAGGGCTACGGCTCCGCCAAGATTGCCAATATGCTCAACGAGCGTGGCCTGAAGACCAAACGCAACTGCCAGTGGAGCCAGAACGCTGTGGGGCATATCCTCCGAAACGAGCTGTATACCGGGAAGATCATCAACGGCAAGCAGGAGGTCACGGACTTCCTCACCGGACAGCGGGCGGACAGGGACGAAACTGACTGGATCGTGGTGGACAAGCCCGAGCTGCGCATCATTGACGATGAAACCTTCCAACAAGCACAGGAAGTCCTGCACTCCCGGCACAGTGCTTTCAAGATCACTCGGGAGCGGCAGAGCAATAAGCACCTGTTCTCTACCCTCATCAAGTGTAAGGAGTGCGGCTGGTCTTTCCGGCGTACCGTCCGCACCTATAAAAACACCTATGTACGCTGGGTCTGCTCCGGCCACAACGGGCGGGGAGCCGACAGCTGCCCCAACGCCGTGACGGTGGATGAGGAGGAACTGATCGAGGTCTTGCAGGAATACTTCGCCGGACTGCTGAAAGCAAAGAAGTCCGTCATCAGCTATGTGGTGAACCAGTTTCAGAAGGTCTACAAGGCCAAGGACGAGAACCTGGACTACGAGAAGGAGCTGACCGCCCAGCTCACCAAGCTGCAAAAGACACGGCAGAAGTACATGGATATGTACGCCGACGACCTGATCTCCCGTGACGAGCTGAACGCCAAGATCGGCGGGATGCGCAAGGAGATTGAGCGGCTGGAGAACGAATTGAAGATGATCTCCTACAACCTGACCAAAGGGGAGCAGTTGGAGAGCGTCCTGACCAGCACCTTCAAGGAGATCGAGGACATCACCGACGTACATCAGATGACCAACACCCAGCTCAAGCGTATTATACAGAAGATCGAGGTAGATAAAGAGGGGAATGTTGACATCTACCTGCGCCTTTTGGGCGATTTAGGGCTGGACAGTACCGTTCTAATTAGCGATAACCTTACATAA
>CAOJND010000165.1 GCA_948439445.1 uncultured Eubacteriales bacterium
CGTTTCTCAAAACGGATGGCGTTGACAGGACACGCCGGCAGGCAGTCCCCCAGACCATCGCAGTAGTCCTCCCGCGTCAATTTGGCCTTTCCGTTCACCATGGCGATGGCGCCCTCGTGGCAGGCCGCGGCGCAAGCGCCGCAGCCGTTGCAGGCTTGCTCGTCAATGTGAATAATCTTACGAATCATGTTGTTCTTCCCTTCTATCTTTTTGGGCGGCGGCAATTTTCATCAACTGCTCGTACATCTCGTCTCCCACACATTTGCGGGCATGCTTACACCACTGGACACAGCTCAGCGCGTCGTTATAGGCCACAAAGCCACAGTTCTCACAGGCAACCTGGGTGTCGATGGAAAACAATTCAATGGTATGCCCGCAGTTGGGGCAGGTCTTTTCCAGAATGGTCGGCGTCCGAGGCCTGGCCTGGCACCCCTCCAGAATCATATTATCGCTCCCCTTTCCTTGACTTTCCGGGACTATCATACTATAATGCAAAAAAAGATTCCGTTGCTTTTGCAACAAAAAGGAGCGCCTATGGAAAAATATCTGTCGTTTTTAAAGCACACCACGCTGTTTGAAGGGCTACAGGAGGCGCAAATCCAGTCCATGGCCAACTGCCTCCAGGCAAGCCGCCGCTCCTATCGAAAAGGAGAATACGTTCTCCGGCAGGGCGCCCAGGTCCACGCCATCGCCATTTTGGCCCAGGGACTACTGCACGTGCAAAAGGACGATTACTGGGGCAATCACAGCCTACTCCACCAAATCGCCCCCGGGGAGCTGTTCGCGGAGGCCTATGCCATGGCCGAAAATGAGGTGATTTTAAACGATGTGGTAGCGGTGGAAGACAGCACCGTGCTGTTCTTCCAGGCCCAGAAGGTTCTAACCGTCTGCTCCAATGCCTGCCCGTTTCACAGCTTGATTATCCAGAACCTATTTCGGGCCATCTCCGCGAAAAACCGCCATCTCACCCAGAAAATCGACTACATGGCCCAGCGCACCATCCGGGACAAGCTGCTGGCCTATCTCTCCGCCCAATCGGAGCTGGCCCAGGCTCCCACGTTCCAGATCCCTTTCAACCGGCAACAGCTGGCGGATTTTCTGTCGGTGGAGCGCAGCGCCATGTGCAGAGAGCTGGGCAAAATGCGCGACGAGGGCCTACTCTCTTTTGCACGAAACACCTTTGTGCTTTTGTCCCCCCAACGCGCCAATCCAACGGCGCAGGCCGATCACTGAGCTTCTTTGCCACGGCAAAGGGATAAACAGACTTTTTCCGCAGAATTCTTTGAAAACCTTGACAATCACCCATTACAGTGTTACAATTTTCCCATAATTCCGGCAGCGAAGAACATCCATCCGCGCCCCGTTCGGCAACGGCAATCTGTCTTTGTATGCTCGAATACAAAGGCTTTTTGTATGATTTGAAGGAAAAGGAGAACACTATGAAAATGAAACGCTTTATTTCCCTAACCCTGGCCACCCTGTGCGTACTGGGCACTCTGGCCCTCACAGGCTGCAACACAAAGAAGGGAACCTACACGGTGGGCATCTGCCAGCTACAGCAGCACGAGGCGCTGGACGCCGCCACCAAGGGGTTCCGGGACGCGCTGACCCAGGCGCTGGGCGACCAGGTCGATTTCCTGGAGCAGAACGCCCAGGGCGATTCGAACACCTGCGTCACCATTGTCAACGATTTCGTCACTAAGAAGGTTGACCTCATTATGGCCAACGCCACCGCAGCCCTTCAGTCCGCCGCCGACGCTACTCAGCAGATTCCCGTCCTGGGCACCTCGATCACAGAGTATTCTGTCGCCCTGGGATTGTCCGATTTCAACGGCACGGTGGGCGGCAACGTCTCCGGCACCTCCGATCTGGCGCCTCTGGACCAGCAGGCCGCCATGCTTGCAGAGCTTTTCCCGGATGCAAAGACCGTCGGTCTGCTGTTTTGCTCCGCCGAACCCAACTCCCGCTACCAGGTGGATGTGGTCAAAGCGGAGCTGGAAACTAAGGGCATGACCTGCACAGAATTCTCTTTCTCTGACTCCAACGACGTGGCCGCTGTGGCCTCCGCCGCCGCTGCCGCCAGCGATGTGATCTACGTCCCCACCGACAACACCGCCGCCACCTGCGCCGAGACCATCAACGGTTCCGTGGGCACCACGCCAATCATCGCCGGAGAAGAGAATATCTGCAAAAAATGCGGCGTGGCCACGCTGTCCATCAGCTATTACGATCTGGGCATCAAGACCGGCGAGATGGCCGCCGCTATCTTAAAGGGCGAGCAGAACATCTCCGAGATGCCCATCGCTTACGCCCCCGCGACCAAAAAGTACAACGCTGATAAATGCGCGGAGCTGGGCATCGAAATTCCTGCTGATTATACGGCAATAGGAGAATAACATGATTTTGAATTGGCTCGGCGCCCTGCCCGGTGCCGCCGCACAGGGTCTTGTGTGGGGCATGATGGCAATCGGCGTCTACATCACCTATAAAATTCTGGATATCGCGGATTTGACGGTGGACGGCTCTGTGTGTACCGGCGGCGCGGTGTGCGCCGTGCTGGTCAGCGCGGGCGTCAATGTATGGGTAGCCCTGCTGGTGGCTGTGCTGTGCGGCATGGTAGCCGGTCTGGTCACGGGCTTGTTCCATACGCTGATGGGAATCCCCGCCATTTTGTCCGGGATTCTGACCCAGTTAATTTTATGGTCGGTAAATTTGAAGATCATGGGAAAAGCCAATCTTCCCCTGTCCGCCCGTCAGTTCGACACGTTGGTGACGCAAATGCGCATTCCCCAGTCCATTTTCGCCCTGGGATGCTTCGTGCTGGTCCTGATCGGCCTGTTGTACTGGTTCTTTGGCACGGAGTTGGGCGCCTCCCTGCGGGCCACCGGCTGCAACCTCCATATGAGCCGCGCCCAGGGCATCAATACCGGTTTTACAAAGGTATTGGGCCTGTCCCTTTCCAACGGAATCGTGGCGCTTTCCGGCGCGCTGCTGTCTCAGTACCAGGGCTTTGCCGATGTGAGTATGGGCCGGGGCGCGATCGTCATCGGCCTGGCTGCCGTGGTGATCGGCGAGGCGCTCATTTCAAAACTGACAACCCATTTCTTTGTACAGCTTGTGGGCGTGGTGCTTGGCGCTGTGGTCTACTGGTTTGTATATCAGACTGTAATTTTCCTGGGCCTGGACGCGGATCTGCTGAAAATGCTCTCCGCCCTGGTGGTGGCTGTGTTCTTGGCCATCCCCTACTGGCGAACCACCTATTTCGTCCAGAAGAAGGAGGTTTAGACCATGTTGGAGATTATTGATCTGAAAAAAACCTTTAACCCTGGCACGGTAAATGAGAAAGTTGCATTGGACGGTCTAAACCTGAAGTTGGAGGACGGGGAGTTTGTCACCGTTATCGGTGGCAACGGCGCTGGAAAAAGCACCATGCTCAACGCCATTGCCGGTGTCTGGAAGCCAGATCATGGAAAGG
>CAOJND010000166.1 GCA_948439445.1 uncultured Eubacteriales bacterium
ATTAGATTTGCCGCAGCAATTAGAGGTTAACAAATATGGAGCAATCCCGCAACCGTCAGGAGCTGGAGCAGCAGTTTCAGGCGCTTTTGGAAGAACAGTGGCATATCGATCCACAGGAGCCGTTTTCCGAACCGATACGGCTGGAACAGTCATTGTCTGATTCAGAGATGGATGGCAGATTAGACGCTCCTCAAGCATCTGCGCCGCAAGAGCCTGTGGAGCAGGCTAATAGACGGCGTCGGAGAAGAAAAAGAAGTCTGTCCTGGCAGAAGGAATTGCGCCTGATGCTGCGACAAGGGATTATCATTTTGGCAGCGCTGTCGATACTGCTGACCTTTTTTTTCCGAATTGCCAGAGTAGAAGGGGAGTCTATGCTGCCAACTTTGGCGGATCGGGAGTGGCTACTGCTTCAATCAAGTGCTTTTTATACCCCCCGTCGGGGTGATATCATAATTTTTATGGCGGCGGATTATGGAGAGATTCCTTTGATCAAGCGGGTAATTGCCACAGAAGGGGACACGGTAGACATTGATTTTGACCGTGGAACGGTATATGTCAATGGTCAAGCCCTATCCGAACCCTATCTTTTTAGTCAGACCCGTCGGGATTTTGGAGAAAAGGGCGTGGAATTTCCGCAGCAGATTCAGCCGGGGCATGTGTTTGTGCTGGGAGATAACCGAAATAACTCTGATGACAGCCGTTGCCAGTCAATTGGTCAGGTAGATTGCCGGAATATTCTGGGAAAAGCCCTAGCTGTAGTTTGGCCAGGCAGCGGCGCAAGTGGTGTCCAATGGGGACGTCTGGGGTTTGTCGAATAGCAAAGGAGATAAATATGGAACAGAAAAAGCGTCTTGAGCAGGAAAGTCTTTGGCAGAAATCGCTGTTGGACTGTCTCCATGACATGATTCGGATTTTAGCGGTTGTGCTGCTTTTGTTTGTATTTGTTGTGCGCATTGTGGTAGTTTCCGGCCCGTCCATGTACCGAACGCTCCACAATGGAGATTATCTGCTGGTATTGAGCAATGTGTTTTGTGGGGATCCCAAGCCGGGAAATATTGTGGTTGCCAGCAAAGAGAGCTTCCGTGGCGGCGAGGATATCGTCAAGCGGGTAATTGCCACGGAGGGCCAGACAGTGGACATCGATTTCCAGCAGGGCATTGTCTATGTGGATGGCGTAGCGTTGGAGGAGCCGTATACCAATACCCCTACCACACTACCAGAGGGAATGACTTTTCCATTGGTGGTAGATGAGGGCTGCGTTTTTCTGATGGGAGACAATCGGAATGTGTCATTGGATAGCCGCAGCACGGAGATCGGTCTGGTGGACTGCCGGGAAATTGTGGGGCGGGTATTTTTCCTGCTTCTGCCAGGGGATAGTCCGGAGGATCCCAGAGATTGGAGCCGGATTGGGGGCTTGTTCTGATGGAGAGGGATGCGCTAAATATTCATTGGTATCCCGGCCATATGGCCAAAACCCGCCGTCAAATGGAGGCGGATTTGAAGTTGGTGGACGCGGTGTGCGAGATCGTGGATGCCAGAATTCCCATCTCTAGCCGGAACCCGGATATTGATACGCTCTGCGGTGGAAAGCCCAGGATTGTGGTGCTCAACCGGATGGATCTGGCGGATCCTGCCGCCACCAAGCGGTGGATTGCTGCGTTCCAAGCCAAAGACATGGCGGCCCTACCCATGGACTGCAAAAGCGGTCGGGGCGTGGGGGAGTTTGTGCCGGCTGTGGAGCGGATTCTCCAAGAGAAGTTACAGCGAAATGCGGCCAAAGGGATGAACCGGCCAGTGAAATTGATGGTTGTGGGCATTCCCAATGTGGGAAAGTCCACTTTGATCAATCGGATTTCTGGGCGCAAAGGCGCTAAAGCGGAAAACCGTCCTGGCGTGACCAGAGGCAAACAATGGGTCAACGTGGATCGGGGGCTTCTTCTGCTGGATACACCAGGTATTTTATGGCCAAAATTTGAGGATCCCCAGGTTGGAATGATGCTGGCCTATACCGGCGCGGTGAAAGATGGGGTGTTGGATGTGGAGGAGCTGGCCTGTAACCTGATGGAGCTGCTTTGGAGGCGGTATCCCGACATTGTAAAAGCCAGATATGGCGTTGATTGTCCTCCAGAGCTGCCAGGCTATGAGCTGCTGGAAGCGGCAGGAAAAAAAAGAGGCTTTTTGCTCCCCCGAGGGGAGATTCACACAGAACGGATGGCCAGAGTGTTGCTGGAGGAATTCCGCAACGGCAAGCTTGGCCGGTTTACCCTGGAAGAACCGGAGGTGGGAGCCCATGTCTGAGCGGAATCTTTGGGCCATTGAGGATGGGTTTTTTGATCAGGGCGTCCGTCTGATCTGCGGTGTGGATGAAGCGGGGCGAGGCCCCTTGGCTGGCCCGGTGTGTGCCGCGGCGGTGATTTTGCCACCACATGTGGAGCTTCCCGGGCTGGACGACAGCAAAAAGCTGTCGGACCAGCGCCGCAGAGCGTTATTGCCTTTGATTCAGGAACAGGCGGTGGCCTATGGTATTGCCTTTGCCTCTCATGAGGAGATCGACCAGATCAATATTTTACAGGCCACGTTTCTGGCAATGAAACGGGCCTTGCAGCAATTGCCTGTTTCCCCGGAGTTGGCGCTGATCGACGGCAACCGGCAGACGGATTTTGGACTTCCGGTGCAGACCGTGATCCACGGCGACAGTCTGAGCGCCAGCATTGCGGCGGCTTCCATATTAGCGAAGGTAACCCGGGATGATGCAATGATTGCATTGCATCAGCAGTTCCCAGAATATGGATTTGACGTACATAAAGGCTATGGCACCAAGCGCCACTATGAAGCGCTGCGGCAATACGGTCCCTGTCCCGTCCACCGGCGCAGCTTTTTAAAGAAATTTTATGGGGAGAAATAACTTAGTAGGCGCCTGGGGCGAGGCGGCAGCGGCGCAGTACCTGCGCAAAAAGCGATATGAAATTGTGGCAGCAGGATACCGATGCCGGTTTGGTGAAGTGGATATTATTGCCAGAAAAGGTCAGGTTTTGGCGTTTGTGGAAGTCAAAACCAGAAATAGCGACCGCTTTGCCCAGGCTCGTGAATTTGTAGATCAGAGAAAGCAGCGGCGGTTACGCAGCACTGCAGCGCTGTATTTGGAGCAGCATCCGACCACATTGCAACCGCGATTCGATGTGATCGAGATCTATGCGCCGGATGGGATGGATACGATCCGGCCTGAAATTCATCATCTGGAGGATGCCTTTTCATGAGATTTCCTGTTTTTGATCTGCACTGCGATACCGCCACCGAGCTGGCGGGATTTTTCTCTGGTACGGTTACGCCGCTACGGCGCAACCGATTTCAAATTGATTTGGAGCGCGCGGGGAAGCTGGCGGGCTTTGGCCAGTGCTTTGCCTTTTGGAATGAGCCGGGCCTGACCGAGCAAACCGGCATTCCGGTACAGACATTATTTCAGAGGGCTTTGGAT
>CAOJND010000167.1 GCA_948439445.1 uncultured Eubacteriales bacterium
ATTTGAAATTTGGCGCGCAAAAGCAGGTGTTTTCCATGATTCCTGCCCTGCATGACGCGGAATTTGTTCGATACGGCGTCATGCATCAAAACACCTTCCTCCAATCTCCCAAGCTGCTGGACCGGTACTATGCCGACCGCCGGAATCCCCTGATCGCTTTTGCGGGACAGATGACCGGTGTGGAGGGCTATGTGGAGTCTGCCGCCTCCGGCTATCTGGCGGCGGTGGCCATGGCCGCCAAAGTGCAGGGCCGTCCTGTTCCGGATTTCCCCAAAACCACCGCCATTGGCGCTTTGGGACTGTATATCAGCGACGAGAGTATTGTGGACTTTCAGCCAATGAATATCAATTTTAGCATTATTGCGCCCCTGGAGCAGCGAATTCGGAAAAAAGCTGAGAAAAATCTGGCCATTGCCAACCGTTCTCTCAGCGTCATCGACGCTATGATCCAGCAGGGTGTGTAACACAGAAAGAGGTGTGGCAAATGAAAATCATACTCGATGCCATGGGCGGCGACAATGCACCGGAAGCTGCCGTACTGGGCGCTGTGGAAGCGGCGCGGATATACGGCGTGCAGATCACCCTGGTGGGAAAGGGCGAAGCACTTCTTGGCGTCATGCGTAATCACGGCATCACCGATCTGCCCGATGGGGTGGAAATTGCCAACGCCGATGATGTGGTGGATATGCATGATGATCCCGCTTCGGTGATCCACAAAAGGAAAAATTCGTCCATGATCGTGGGCCTGAAAATGCTGGCCGACGGGCAGGCCGACGCCTTCGTCTCTGCCGGAAGCACCGGCGCTCTGCTCACCGGAGCCACGCTGCTGGTCAAGCGAGTCAAGGGAATCCGCCGGGCAGCGCTTGGTCCCGCCACGCCCAATCAGGCTGGTGGAAAGACGGTAATCCTAGACTGCGGCGCCAACGCAGAGTGCACACCGGAATTTCTGCTTCAATTTGGTCTGATTGGCGCTCTATACGCAAAAAAATATCTGGGCGTTTCCAATCCCAAGGTGGGCCTACTAAACATCGGCACAGAGGACTCCAAAGGCACGCCTATGCACCGGCAAGCCTATGAACTGCTGAAAAACGCCGGGGAGCGGGGGCTGATCACCTTTGTAGGCAATGTGGAAGCCCGAAGCGTGCCACTGGGCGCGGTGGACGTGGTGGTCTGCGACGGCTTCTCTGGCAATGTGCTGCTCAAATCCATTGAAGGCACCGCTATATTCCTCGGTTCCATGGTCAAGGGCATGTTCAAGAAAAATCTGCTGACCATGCTCAGCGCCATGCTGTGCAAATCCGGCATTCGCACCCTTTCTAAAACCCTGGACTATCGGGAAATCGGCGGCACCCCCCTACTGGGAATCCGCAAAAGCGTGATCAAAGCCCATGGCGCTTCTGACGCGCTGGCGTTTCGCAATGCCATCCATCAGGCTATGCTCACCGCCCAGGCAGATCTGGCGGGGGAACTGGAACAGTCGCTTCAGGTCTTGGGCGAGCAAAAGGAGAACTCGTATGATGCGTGATTTAGAAGACGCAATTGGATATCATTTTCAAAACCATTCTTTATTACAGGACGCGCTGACCCACTCCTCCTACGCCAACGAACGCTGGCACAACAGTCTGGCCAGCAACGAACGGTTGGAGTTTTTAGGGGATTCCATTCTGGGTATGATCGTAGCGGAGCATCTTTACCGCAGCTTTCCCCAACGCCCGGAGGGAGAGTTGACCCGGATCCGGGCCGATCTGGTCTGTGAAAAAAATTTAGCCAAGGTGGCCCATCAGCTCCATCTGGGCCAGTTCCTGCTCCTAGGCCACGGCGAGGAGCAGGGTGGCGGCCGGAACCGGGATTCTATCCTGGCCGATGCGGTGGAATCGGTCATTGCCGCCAGCTATTTAGACGGTGGTATGGAAGCGGCGCTCTGCTTTATCCGCCGGTTCATTCTCAACGACGTACCGGTGACAAAGCTTCACAACGCGGATTACAAAACCATGCTCCAAGAGCTGGTACAGCAGAAAAAGGATCAGGTTTTGACCTATGTACTCACCAAAGAGGCCGGACCGGACCACAACAAGGAATTTTGGGTGGAGGTGCGGCTCAACGGCACAGCAGTGGGAAACGGCGTCGGAAAAAGCAAAAAACGGGCTGAACAGGACGCTGCCCGGGCCGCCATGGATGCCCTGTTTCCAGAATCTATATAAATACCCATAAGGCCACTTTCGTCCAGTTGATTGTGAAGTAGGGGGACAAGGCTTACCCTTTGCGTTCAATTAAGACGGTTTTTCAAACTTCAAGAAGCTTGAAAAACCGCCCCTAGCTTATCGAAAACAGCTCTTCGATAAGCTAGGGGCGATTTTCTCTTACGGCGCCGTACCCCAGGGGGGCAGGTGGGAATATACCACCGTCTGTCCCTGCCAGGAAAACTGAAGCCGGCAGGCATACAGCATGGGCGCGGTTACCTTGTCTCGAGCGCCATATTTGTGGTCCCCCACCAGTGGGAAGCCCCGGCTGGCAAACTGCACCCGGATCTGATGGCTACGGCCGGTATATAGCCGGATGTGCACCAGAGATTCCGGTCCCTGGGTCAACCGGGTAAAGCTCAGTCGAGCCGGACGGACTCCTTTGCGCATTCGCTTGACCACAAAGACTTTATTTTTAGCGCTGTCCTTCCACAAAAGGTCCTCCCAGTCGCCGGATTCCGGCGGCGTACCGTGGACAAGCGCCTGATATTCCTTGACCAGCGTCCCCTCTCGCACGCACTTTGATAAAGCCGCCGCGCAGGCGCTGGTTCTGGCATATACCATAACGCCGCCTACCATACGGTCCAGCCGGTGGACAGGGAAAAACGATCCTCCCAGCTGCCGGCTTAGCTGCGCCGGAACCTCGCTCTGGGAATCCATCCCCACGGGCTTTACCACAATCACATAGGCGGTATTCTGCTCCAACAGTTCCATATGTTTCACACTCCCGGTCCAGTATACCACAAAAAGCGGCGAGATACAATTTTCAATTTTACAAGAAAGGCGACCGCTTGCCAGCGCGGCCTCTGTCCGAGCCGCGTCCGCCGGCAAGGGTCAATCGGGTAACGATCTATGACAACAAAAGACTATCAGCGAATGCGGCCTCTGCAAATTTTTTTGGGCTACTTTCGCCGCCACCTGGGGCTGTTCAGCGCGGATATCCTGTGCGCGCTGGTTATTGCTGGGATCGACCTGGCCTTTCCCATGATCACCCGCAGCGCATTATACGATTTACTCCCCAACCAAAAGTACGCCTTTTTCTTTACCATCATGGCGATTGTGGTGGTATTCTATATTTTGCGGGCTTTTTTGAATTTTGTGGTGGCCTATTGGGGACATACCTTTGGCATCCGGGTGGAGGCCGACATCCGAGCGGATCTATTCCGGCATTTGCAGGAGCTGTCCTTTGATTTCTATGACGAAAAC
>CAOJND010000168.1 GCA_948439445.1 uncultured Eubacteriales bacterium
ATAATGCTGTTCATACATACCGATTTACCGGAGCCTGTGGTGCCGGCGATCAGCATATGGGGCAGCTTGGCAATGTCGCCCACAATACATTTACCACCGATATCCTTTCCTACCGCAAAAGAGGACTTGGATTTGGCGCCGGAAAAATCCTGGGATCCGATGACCTCTCGCAGAGAAACCGTATTCACCGTCCGGTTTGGCACCTCAATGCCAACCACAGCAATTTTTCCGGTGACTGCCGCGATTCGGACGCCGGACGCGCCCAAACTCAGGGCAATATCGTCCGCGCAGGTGGTCAGCTTATTTAGACGAACCCCCTGCGCAAGCTCCACTTCATATCGCGTCACACTGGGGCCTCTGGTCACATTGATAATCTGGGCGTCAATTTTAAAGCTGGCCAGCGTCTCATTTAGGCGGCGGGTATTTTCCCGCATCTCCTCTGTGCCGTCTCCGCCGCCTCTAGATGGCCGCTTTAAAAGCTGAATTGGTGGAAATTGATACACCGGCGTTACCGTCTCCGCCGCTTGGGCAATCTCCTGGGCCACCTCGGCGGCGGAGGCGCTGGCCTGCTTGGCGGTAACTTTTTCGGGTTTCGCAGGTTGGGAAGGAATTTCCGGCACAGGTGTCTGCTCTTTCTCCAGCTCCAGCTTAACCGGTGCCGGTTCCTGGGAAAACGCTGGCTCCTCCACGATAGTTGCAAAGTCAGTCTGATCAAAGTCAAAGACTCTATTGTCTTTGGTCATAGGCGCGGGATGCTCCAAAGCGCTATGCTGTTCTGTGAAAATCTCCGGCTCGGACTGCGTTTGAGAAGGCGCCTTCCGCTTTGCCGACATTTTAGAAATTTGATTTACCAGCCAAGCAGACGGATCCTGCGGAAGCTCTACTTCCGCTTCCTCTCTGACCTTTCGATTGGGCATTGCCCGATAAGCCCGGTATAAACCAAGCACTGTCACCCCAAAGACTCCCAGCAGAACGAGCACCGCTGCAATAACCAGCATCAAAATTCCAATGGTTTTACCCAGCAGAAACCGCACGCCCTCGGCCAAAAGGCCGCAGAGTATTCCACCTGTGGTTCCGGCGGAGCCGCCCTTGGCAAGCGCACCCAAAAACGCGAAAAAGCTTATATTTTGTTCCATGTGCGCAAGGCAAAGATGCGCAATCGCTCCGACCAAAATTACAAAGGTCAAGATATCAATACACCGGCGCAAAACCGGCGTGGATTTTCCTGTAAATTGGAGCAAAAAAATTGCAAGCAACCCGGGAAGCAGCACATAAGAACCCCACCGGCCAACCACAGATTGGACGCCGTTTCGGATCCCCAGCGGTAACATGCCCTCGGGCTTTAAAAATACCACCAGTAAAATGATAAACAGAGACAGTGACAGCAGCCCCGCAATCACCCGGCCAGGAATTCCACTCTCCTCCTGGGCCGCTTGCGCCGCCGCCTGGGCAGCCCGAGACTTTGCCGGCTGTTTTTTAGATGTAGAAGGACGGCGCCCGTCCTTGCTGGAAGCTTTTCCTTTGGATTTACGATTTGAATTCGCCATAGGAACCTCCTCAGATCGCTAAGTACAGAATAAATGCAAACAGAGCAAGCCCCCAGCTATAATAGCAAAAGCCGGAAAAACCTGCTTTGGCCGATAAAAAACGCAAAAACAGCAAACCGAGATAGCTTCCAAGATAGGCTGCCCCACCGCCTAAAACATAGGCGATCCCGACCTGCACAGAAAGTACCGGAATTCCGGCCGAGAGAACCGCCAGCACATCTAGCAGGAGAAGGCCAAGCATACAAACAATCCATATCAGCATACCCAGCCGCAACGCGTAGGGCTTGTCCACGCCTCTGACAACACCAATGGACAAACTGGTACCGGCTCTGGAAATGCCGGGTATGAACCCGAGGCAGCAGCCAAGTCCCATGAAAAAACCATCTGCCGGAGACATGGTCCGGCCATCTCGATTGCCGTGGGGTAGCAAAGAGGGCAGAAACAAAATCATCCCGTTGCACACCAGTACAATCGCCAGCAAATTCATTTGGCTTCCCAATCGCTGGGTCTGTTGCAGTACCAAAAATCCTAAAATCACCGGAAGCAACGCCGCACGCCATAGCCGGAGCGTATACCGGTGTAAAGAGGATGTGAGCATTCTTCTACTCCTTGGGTAATGCTTTTCCTCCATACGTACCAGCCGCATCCGGTACAGGATCCTTCGGTTCATCCAGAGCAGCGCCGCCAAGGACGCCCCATGGAGCAGAAGCCGAAATAGCGGGTCCTCCCGCAAATTCATCATGTAATATAGAATGCCCCGATGGGCTTCGGCGGAAACCGGTAAAAATTCTGTAATTCCAGAAATCAAACCCAAAAGTAGGGCCTGTAGCCAGTTCATCCGGGTCCCCTCCTTTGCGCGTCATGTTTTGTTATTATAACACACAATGGACAAGATTTCCACCCTGGATAAAAAAAGTTTCCGATGTCCAGTCTGGATTCGTTAAAATATATAAATACAAACTAAATTTTTGTCTAAATTTCTTACACTTTTCTGTTGAATTTCCATTTATTTCATGCTACACTTAATACAAAGACATATGTCTATAAAAAAGGCACATCCCGCAATTCCATATAGTGGTTGTATTATAAGAAGTCCCTTTGATTTTGTTGGTCTTTCAGTAGATTCTCGTTTTTTGAGAAACGCACGGTTCCAATTTGTGCGTTCCAATATTGGAAGCGAGGCCAAGCATGGTGAAAGTCAGGAAGGAAGGTGACGCCATCGGATCAAAATAGTTGGAAGCAGTTGAAAGGATTCGTCGATTCGGAAAAGGAGTGTGCAATGGTAAAAACAAAATTGATACGAAGTATTCTCAGTCTATTGATCGTCGGTGCTATTGTTTTATCCATCCTGCCCCTTGCAAGCGCGGCTATGCCTTTTACCGACGTCCCCACATCCAGTCCCTACTATGAGGCAATTGAATATTGCTATGATCATGGAATTATGAACGGATTATCTGCAACCACATTCGCGCCAGAGACAACTCTAAATCGGGCTATGCTAGTCACAATTCTTTATCGAATGTCTGGCTCTACCATGAAGCGGGCACCCACCGGATTTACAGATGTTCCTTCTGGTACTTATTATTACTATGCCGTCGGTTGGGCGCAATACTATAACATTGTCAACGGCATAACCAGCACCACATTTTCTCCGCTAGGTACTTTAACGCGAGAGATGACAATTACGCTTCTCTACAGATATGCTACGTCCTACAAAGGATATTCTTATTCCATGCTCAGTTCTTCTTACGCCGCAGAGTTAAATGATTATTCGCAAATCAGTAACTACGCAAGAACAGCTGTGAATTGGGCGCTAAATTGTGGGATTGTAAACAGTTCTATTATGTATTTCAATCCAAAGGCAGG
>CAOJND010000169.1 GCA_948439445.1 uncultured Eubacteriales bacterium
AGGCCTGCCCATCCGTGGATAGGAAAAAGTTGACGCAGGAAGACAGTGCCGTGCCAAACATGGTCAGAAGGAACACATCCGCAAACAACAGCGCCACATCCACCGCCGTCAGATACCAGCCCACCACCGCCAGATACGAAAGGCACACAGCTGCCGCGGTAAAGCTGATGATCAAGGTGGAAATCAGCGTGGATAGATAGTAACCTAGAGCCAGCGTACCACTCTTTACCGGCGTGATGGTCAAATCGTTTCGGGCGCCGCTGGTCTTGTCCTTGATCATCAGGAGGTTGGAGCAAAACGCCACCGTTACGCAGCTCACCGCCAAAATAGATGAGATGAGCTGCCCGCCCACGCAGCCGTTTAAAACAGCGTCGGAAATTGAGGCTCCCGCCGCCGTTAACGCGGAGCGAAAGGAATCGTCGTATACCTTTTTCAAAAACGTTGCGTACAGTATCAGCAGGATCAGCGGTGTGATCAGAGAGGAAAAGAACATCCCCTTATCCTTAAAATAGAGTTTTGTATTGCGCTTTGTAAGCGCACCAAGTCCTGTCATTGTCAATGCTCCTTCCGAATCTTGATGAAAAAGTTGATTGCAGTAGCGGCCACGCAAATACCATCGCCAGATGAAAATGCAGACTGTCGCTTTGGAAGGGGAAAAACACCAGCCCCAACATAAGCAGCACCAGTAAATTTAAAAGCCGTCCCGGATGTTCGTTTCACTGCGCTCTACCTTCCAGCTTCTTCCCTGTAACAGCCAGAAATACATCGTCCATTTTTCCTTTGGCGATTTCATAATCCTGGAAAATCTTTGGATACCGCAAAATCAACTCTGTCGCCGCCGCCGTGTTGGGAACGGACACCCGGAAGGCATCCCGGATAGACTCATAGGGCGCGCCAAGTTTTTTTACAGAGGCCTCATCTATGCCATACAGTGTGATAAAATCCCCTGTATAGCTGTTTTTCAACGTCAGCGGCGTCCCTTCGGCAGCAATCTTACCATGGTCGAGGATCACCACATAATCCGCGTCCGCTGCCTCTTCCATGTAATGGGTCGTTAAAAATACCGTCATGCCCTGCTTCCGGCGCAGTTCCCCAATTACGTGCCAAAGAAGATTCCGGGTCTGGGGGTCAAGTCCTGTGGTCGGCTCATCGAGAACTAGGATTTGGGGGTCGTGCAACAGAGCACGGGCAATATCAATGCGCCGCCGCTGCCCGCCGGAGAGCTTTCCCACAGGTCGTTTCAGCAAATCGGCAAAGTCTAACAGCTTTGCTAGCTCCTGAATCCGTGTCCGCAACGCAGCACCGTGAATCCCGTAAAGGGCCGCCCGGCTTTCCAGGTTATCCCGCACCGACAGTTCCTTATCCAGCACGGAGTTCTGAAATACCACGCCTAGATTGCGCTTGATTTTGTCCGGGTCTTTATCCAAATCTGTGCCGCAGATTTGTACGCTCCCAGAATCCTTCGAAAGTTGCCCGCACATGATATTGATGGTAGTAGACTTGCCCGCACCGTTGACGCCGAGAAAAGCGAACAGTTCACCCTCTTTTACCCGAAAGCTCAGATCGTTTACTGCGTGAACCTCCCCAAACGATTTTCTTAGATGATTTATTTCAATAATTTGATTCATTTCTTCCTCCCAATTCCTTACAGCGCTGCAAACCGGGTGCAGCCCCGTTTTTTCAACCACAGGTACAGGCCCGCGCACAGGATAAGGTTTGCCCCTACAAAGCAGCCCATATATCCCAAAAAGCCCAGCTTCCAGCCCGGCAACACTAGAAAGCCTGCGAACAATAACGCCGTATAAATGAATCCGCCAAGCATTGCAAGCATTACACTAGCACTCTGCTTAATGGGTGTAATTTCATTGGTCCATGTAAGATTCGGCAGTTTCAGTCCCAGAAACAGCCCAAACATTGCCGAAAGCCACACATAAGAGAGCACCTGAAGCACCATTGCCAAAAGCTCTAAGATGGAAAAGGGATAGACCAATACCGCACAAAACAGGCACAATAGCGCAGGAATTTCGGTCAATATCAACTGCACAGACAGCTTTGCCCGAAGCACCTGCCAAGGTCTTACCGGCAACGATTGTGCGAGCCACAGGCTCTTCCCTTCAAGTGACACAGAGGGCGCAGTCATATTGTTCATGGAAGACAGGCCACACATCGCCACGCACAACAGTAAAGGTACGCTTCCTGCCAGATTGTCAAACATCATGTCCAGAACAGAAAGGAAGGCTCCACCCTTCCAGAGAAGGGCAATTCCACAAAGCGGCAGCATTAAAATGCCAAGACCGCAATTGAGCATGTAATTGGGACTGGCAATAAAATGGGCCATCTCCCGGCCTAGCAGAGCTCTGGAGACGCTTTTCTGCCTGGCAGTGGTTTCCCGATAAACCTTCCGTTCTGTCTTTCCGGCAGAGGTGGCAATCTTCAAAAAGCTATGAGAGATCAGTGCCCATAGCAGCCCAAACAGCACCGCAACAAACACAGAGATTATGATACATGCTCGAAAGTCACCTACACCTACGCTTCCGAACAAATAGATGGGATAAGCGGCGTTTTTAATATTTGCGCCGTAGACTTCCACATTGGCCAGCAACTCCTGTATTAGCGTCTGGGCTTTGAAATACAAGAAGTAATATCCACCGATAAACGCTAAAGAAACGATTACCGTAATGAAGCTCTTATGCTTTAGTTTCAGACTAATCTTTGCTACCACCCAGCCAAGGGCGCAGGAAAGCGTCATCACAAAAACGGAAACCAGCAGCACAAGCAGCAATCCGCCCAGCACAGCAGGCAGCGCAGCCCCCACTGTCGCCCAGTAGACAATCACCGCCGGGAGCGTCACAATGCCGGAATACAGTAACCCCATCAGGTAAACGCTAAGCAGGCGAGAAGCCATCAACGCAGAGACCGGAATGGGCATAGACAGCAGTAGATCGTTATCCTTCGCCAGATACAGGCCGGAATAGGTGTTAAACACGCTGCCAAACGCCCCAAATAGAACTGCTATGAGCCCCATCAGAGCAAAATATAGCCAGTCCATCTCGACCGCTGCCATAGGTTTACAAAGCATCACGGAAAGGAGGGTAAACATTCCGCCCAACACACCTGCAATCAAAAAAACGAACAGCACCATATATAGGACCGTTACTGTTTTTGACCGCGCCTTGTTTTTCTTTGCGTCGTAAAAATAGGCACGGAATATCTCCATCATCTGCTTTTTCAGTAAAATTTTCAGCATGATTCTTCCTCCAACTCCAGGAACACATCCTCCAGGGTGTCGTCTCCTTTGACCTCCTCCATGGTTCCGGAGCGGATAAGCCTGCCGCCTTTGATAATGGCCACTTTGTCGCAGAGCTTCTCTGCCACCTCCAGCACATGG
>CAOJND010000170.1 GCA_948439445.1 uncultured Eubacteriales bacterium
ATCCCTATCTGCGGCTAAATATGAAAGACGTTTATCCGCAAATAACCCTGGTCAGCAAGTTGGCCGACGATGGAGCGGCGTATTTTGGCCCTTTTGGGAGCCGGGGTGTGACCCAGAATGTGATGGAAGCTATCCGGCTCACCTTGAAGCTGCCCGGCTGTCATAAGCAATTCCCTCGGGATATTGGCAAAGACCGGCCCTGTCTGAACTACCATATGAACCAGTGCTTGGGCTGGTGCCAGGAGAATCGGACGTGTACTGAGTACCGCCTGCTGATGGAACAGGCCAGGCAATTGCTCCAGGGCAATTACAAGCAAGTAGCCGGGGAAATCCGCCAGCAGATGCTCTCCGCCGCACAGCGGCTGGAATTTGAGTTGGCGGCCAACCTGCGGGACCGGCTCAGCGCCGTGGAGGCCCTGGGACAAAAGCAGCTGGTGACCGCCAGTACGCTGGCGGATACAGATGTAATTGGCTTTGCTCAAACCCAGGCCAAGGCCTGCTTTACCGTACTGCACTATAGCGGCGGGAATCTGCTGGATAAGGACTATGAACTTCTACCTGTGCAGGAGGATCCGGAGGCTGCGGTTTCCAGCCTACTCAAGCAGTTCTATCTGAGCAGGGGATTGGCACCTAAAATTGTTTTACTACCGTTCGATTTGGAGGATGGTCCACTATTCGCGCAGCTTCTGGAGCAGAAATATGGCCGTAAGCCCCACCTACGAGTACCCCAGCGGGGAGATAATATGGCTTTGGTGGAGTTGGCAAGGAAAAATGCCTTGGAAGAGGCGGAGCGGGCTACCAGCCGGGAGGAAAAGCTTTCCGGTACTCTGACGATTTTGGGGAAAATGCTGGCCATGGACCCGCCGGAGCGAATTGAATCTTTTGACATCTCCAACATCTCCGGAACTGACATTGTGGCCAGTATGGTGGTATTCCAGGATGGCCGGCCCAAAAAGAGTGATTACCGCCGTTTTAAAGTGGAGGGTCTACAGGGGCAGGACGACTATGCCTCCATGCGCCAAGTGGTGAAGCGGCGCTTTGTACACTACCAGGCTGGTGACAAGGGATTTGAAACCGCGCCGGATCTGTTGCTGATCGACGGCGGCGTGGCCCATGCCAGAGTCGCGGTACAGGCTTTAGATGAGTTGGGCCTGACCATGCGGGTTTTCGGCATGGTAAAGGACAACCGGCATCGCACCAGAGCTCTGGTTACCCCGGAGGGAAACGAGATTGCCATCGACCGAAATCAGGCGGTATTTGCTTTGATTGGCAATATTCAGGAGCAGACACACCATTTTGCTATTTCCTATCACCGGCAGCTACGGAGTAAGCGTCTGCGATATTCTGAGCTGGATGGGATCCCGGGCATCGGCCCAAAGAGAAAGCAGGAGCTATTGCGCAGTTTCCAGTCTCTGACCGCCATAGGGCAGGCCACGTTGCCAGAGTTAGAGCGAATTCTACCGAAGGACGCGGCATCGGCGGTTTACCAGCATTTTCACCCAGAAACCGGATTGAGCAAGGAGGATACATCATGCGGGTAGTTGCGGGGAAAGCCAGAGGAACGGTTTTAAAAACGCCGGACGGCATGAAAACCCGGCCCACCACGGACAGAGTTAAAGAAGCCATGTTCAGCATTTTACAATTTGAGCTGCCTGGTGCAAAAGTGCTGGATCTGTTTGGCGGCACCGGCCAGCTAGGCATTGAAGCGCTTAGCCGGGACGCCTCCAGCGCCGTTTTTGTGGACGCCAGGGAGGAGGCCTGCCGTCTGATCCGGGAAAATCTGCGCCGGGTTCATATGGAGCAGCAGGCTCAGGTGGTCCGTTGCGATTATTTGGAATACCTGAACCGGTGCCGGGAACAATTTCAGATCATTCTATTGGACCCACCCTATTGGGAAATCTATTTGGAGACGGCCCTAAACTGTATTATGGAAATTGACATTTTGCAAAGTGGTGGTATAATAGTAGCAGAAAGGCCCTTAGGAGGTATGCTGCCGCCGGATCATCCGGGGTATGTCCGTTCTCGAGATTATAAATATGGAAAGACCCTCCTGACCCTGTACCGCAGGCAGGCGGGTGTTTGAAAGGGAAGGTATGAAAATTGCCATTTACCCCGGCAGCTTTGACCCGGTTACCAGTGGTCATCTCAATATTATAGAGCGGGCTGCAAAGATTTTCGATCAGCTTATTGTGTGCGTGATGGTCAACGCGGGAAAGAATCCCATGTTTTCCCTGGAGGAGCGTGTTTCCATGCTTCAACGGGTCACCAGTCATATTCCCAATGTGGAAGTGGACAGCGCCCAGGCGCTTTTGGCGGAGTACGCCAGGAAAAAGGGCAGTTGTGTGATTGTGAAAGGACTGCGGGCCGGCTCGGACTTTGAAAACGAGTTCCAGATGGCCTTGATTAACCATAAAATCAATCCGAATTTGGATACGATGTTCCTAACTGCGGAGCATCAGTTCATGTATCTCAGTTCCAGTCTTGTGAAGGAATTGGCCCGTTACAACGCAGAGCTGACTGATCTGGTGCCGGAACAGATCATTCCGGAGCTTCGAGCCAGAATTCAAACCAATCGTTTAGGAGGAACGCACAAATGAAGGAAAACAATCATGTAGAAGATCTGATTACAGAATTATATGATATGGTTCAAGACGCAAGAGGACTGCCTCTGGGTGCGGATAAGTGCATTCTGGAGCGGGATCGGGTGCTGGATATGCTGGATGAGATTACCGCGCAACTACCCAAAGAAATTAAGGAATCTCGCACAATTGTGGAATCCCGGAACACAGTGATCAGCCAGGCACGGATGGAGGCCCAGAATATCCTGACCCAGGCCCAGGAGAAGGCCCAGGAGCTGGTGAAAGAGGAGACGATTTACCAGGAGGCCAAGCGGATCAGCGAGGAGATGGTGCGTACCGCGCAGGCGAAAATCCTGGAACTGAAGCGGGTCAGCAGCAGCTATATCGACGATTCCCTGTCTCAGACGGAAGAGGCGATTGCCAAGGTTTTGGGCGAAGTGCGCGATACCCGGAGCAAATTCCGCAGTATGACGGCCACTGGGGAAACCAAACCAGAAAACCAGGAATAATATTATGAAAATAGAGCAGCTCAGGCGATTCATTGAGCTGCTCTTTTTGATAAACAGAATGGAGGAGTAACAAATGAATTATCTCGAGCGTTATGCCCTCTGGTGTGAAGCGGATTTGCCGGAGGATGTGCGGCAGGAGTTAGCTGCGATTCGTACGGACGAGGAGGAGCTAAAAAGCCGCTTCGGCAGTGATTTGCAATTTGGTACTGCCGGTATGCGCGGCATTATGGGCGCGGGAAGCAACCGGCTGAACCGGTATACAGTTCGCCGTGCCGCCCAGGGCATGGCCGCCTGGCTATC
>CAOJND010000171.1 GCA_948439445.1 uncultured Eubacteriales bacterium
GTATGCTGGACCGCAACCGTTTTCTGGTAGACCACGCCGCCGCTCTGCTGGCCGTCTATAACGGAGAGCGGCGCGGCGGAACGGCGGCGACTGTGCGCTACGCGCAGAAGATGGGCCGGGAGATCATCGTGATCGACCCTCTTACCCGGTTAATCTCCCATTCGGGATGATCTGCTCCTCTTTATGGAACACATACCCACACGCACAAGCAAAATCGTCAATCAGCCGCCCCTTAATGGTGAACACTTCCACTTCATCACCGCAGTTTGGGCAGACACGCTCATCCAGCACAGGCGTCTTGTTCTTTTCTTCGCATCCGCCGAGAACGCTCATTTTCAATACCTCCCTGTTCTTGATAAGAAGATCGGCTTATAGCCCCAGCTTGCCAACGATCCCCTGCAACGCTTTACGAACGGGGGAATCTGCGGGTAGCGTCACCGTGGGACGGCCATCACAATCATATTGATAGACCAGATTATCATGGGGGACAACCCCCAGCAGCTCCAAGCCTTGCTTTTCAATTTCCTCCCGTGTTCCCTCGTTCAGTTCCCCATTTGGCGCACGGTTGACGATCAGTGCTACACGCTCCGTTTTCAACCCCAGCTCCTTAATGAGCTGTGCGATCCGGCCAGCAGCCTGGACACCCCGGCGGGAGCAATCGCTGACCAAGATGGTAGTATTCATGTTGGGCAGCAGGCCCCGGCTGATATGTTCCAGTCCGGCCTCATTGTCCACCACGATGTAGGGATAATTTCCCTCCAGCTTTTGCATCTGCGTTTGCAGCAGGCCATTGACAAAGCAGTAGCAGCCTTGGCCTTGGGTACGGCCCATCACCAGAAGATCAAAGTCATCGTCCTCCACCAGCGCGTCATTGAGCCGCATCTCCGCCCAGGTGTTTTTCTGCATCCCCACCGGCAGGGCATTTGTCCCCGCCCGCTCGATTTCCTCGCGGATTTCTCCCAGGGTACTTTCAACCTCAACGCCCAAAACCTCATTCAAGTTGGAATTGGCATCGGCGTCCACTGCCAGCACGGGTTTCCGTCCGGTTTCACAGAGGTACTGGATCAGCAGTCCGCAGAGAGTAGTTTTCCCTACGCCGCCCTTTCCGGCCATTGCAATGACATGAGCCATATTTTCACGTCCTTTCAAAATTATGTTGCCGCCGCTTCTTTCACAACAAAATAGCCGCTGACCATATCTGCTTCCAGAATTTCTCCCTCTAAGGCCATTTCCCGATCCATCAAATCGGTAAAAATGACCATGCCATCTTCGCAGCGGATATGTGTGACATTTTTTAGAACAATGCGGCTGGGATGACGCTCTCCCTTATAAATTGTCGAGAGGCACATTCTTACACCAGACCTCCCGAAATCAGGTCCTGCGCCAATTCCTGCACACCAGAACAGCTATTTGTAAACTCTGCGCCAATCAGGCCAGCGGCGGCAATCTGAGAATCAGCGGGCAGGGTCGCCGCAATTTTTCCCGAATCCGCCACGGCATCCACCATGGCCTGCCGTGTATCGTCTGTAACTTTGTTGAGAACAAACCAAACCGGCTTGCCGATACTGCCGCCCAACTCCTGAATTTTTTTCGACAGCCGCAGGGATTCAAAAGAAGGATCAACGATCATCAGCAGCAGGTCAACGCCGTTATCCACTCCACGCCCAAAATGCTCAATGCCCGCCTCCATATCCATCAAAGCAAATTCGTTTTCCGACAACCGCAGGTTTGCGATAAACTGCTGAATAACATTGTTCATCGCGCAGGCGCAGCCCTCGTTGGCCTGATGAATCTTGCCGCTGGCCATGAGCATCAAGCCATCCTTTTTGCCGCAGTACCCTTCCGGGATGTCTGAAAGCGACCAGGGACCGTCAAAGAATTTGTGAGCAAAATTGGAGAGCATCATATCCTTCAGCACGTTCTCCTTGCCGCCGAAAAACGCGGTGAAGTCCTTGGGCAGCTCCATCCCAAGCTGGCGGTGCAAGCCATAGTTGGATTCATCCGAATCAACGACCAACACCCGCTTTCCAGCGCGGGCCAGTGCCTTTGCCAGCAGAGCGGTGGTGGTGCTTTTTCCGCAGCCGCCTTTTCCGCAGATCGCTATTTTCATAGTGGTTCCTCCATTCATTCGTAAGATGCCCTCATTATAAAAAAATTGTCCAAGACTACAACCCCCGGCGGGGGATATAGTCCTGGACGTTTTTCTGGAATATGTGCGGAATTAGACAGAAATCAAAAAGATGTGCAGAACTTTCAACCAATGAACATTGCTTCGTATTGCCGTTGGAGCCGGTCTAAGATGATCGTGCCAACAGTTACAGCGTCCTCTATGGACAAATAGTGGTCAGCACTGCCGTCCAGAAACAGCCGCCCGGAGCCGTCAATCTCATCTTCCTCCTCGGCCAGCCAGAGTTTCCATGTTACCGGGTACTGCGGGAGAAACGGAAGGACCGCGCAAAGATCGGCGTTGGAATTTTCCAGCTTCGCACCCAACGCGGTACAGACCGCTTGCAAGTTTTCCAGCGGCTTTTTTCCAAAATACAGGGCCATCGCCTGCTCACAGGTGCGGTCAAACCCACCGCCGCGAACCAGTCCGTCCCGCAGTTCGCCGAAGGTAATGAATCTCTGGTTCAATGGCGTCCCGTCCGCCATCTCCAGGTAATGCAGGATCACCAGATAGCGCCATTCCTCCAACTGCGGTTCTATCGTGTAGGACGGATAATGGACAATGATATTCTCACCCAAACTGGAAAACAAAAATGCCTGCTGTTCCTGGACGAATGTCACATGGGCCTTTTCCGCAATTTCCAGAGGCGAGCGCCCCGCGAGACGGCTCTGCGCCACTGCCAGCATCTCGGAAAAGGCCCGGTTTTCTTTCACTGCCATATCGAAAATATTCCTCCTGACTTCAAGATGTCTGTTTGGGGAAGCTGCTGATCCCGCCCTTGATAAAGCGGTCGATCATATTCTGGACTGGACACCATTCTCCGTTTTCCAGATTGCTGTATTTCTTGCTGACCGCAAAGCAGCCGTTGATCTGGAAGTAAAACAATGCTTCCACTTCTCTCGCTGAGAGGGAACCGGCTATGCGTTGTATCTCACAGATAAAATCGTCCTTATAAAGCTCTGCCAGCTTTTTTATTACAATATGATCCAGCGCATCGTCAAACAAAATACAGCGGAGTTCCTTGCTCTCCCGGACAAACCGGCAGAATGGATGGGCGCATTGCGGTCCGGTGCCGGCGTCTGGAGCGGCCATATAGTTCCGCAGATAATCCATATTGGCTAACGCATCATCCAGCAGAGCGTCCAATACTTCCGAAATATTGCTGAAATGCGCGTAGAAGGTTCCCCGGCTGATTTCC
>CAOJND010000172.1 GCA_948439445.1 uncultured Eubacteriales bacterium
GCCAGAAAATCTGGTAGTTGGTGACGTTGGGATGGAAGGCGTTGAACCGGTCCAGTCCATCGATGGTCAAGCTCGTCAGCAACGGCTTTTCAATCCACTCGCCGCCGGTGGTCGCATACCAGTCGTCGCCCTGGACGTAGGTATTGGGAAGATTGTGCTGCGCCCGGAAAATACGGGATTCCATGGCGAAGTTCAGCACATTGCGGGCGCCCCGCTGCAGCTCACCCAGGGTTAGACCCACCAAACGGTCGGTAGGCTGGCCAGCGTCCACCCAGGCATTGTAGGCGCTGAGGATGGTACTGTTATCGCCTCCCACGCCGTTGCCGGGCATCAGCACGTCCACCTGGCTGCGGATCCGATAGGCGCTGTCTTTTACATTGCCCAGCTGGGCGGAGGTGTCGGACTGCATCCACCAGTCGGTCTCCACCACGCCGGTAAAGCCCCAGTCGTCGCGGAGAATGGTGGTAACCGTATCGTAGTTATAATGGCCCCACTCGCCGTTGATCTTATTGTAGCTGGTCATCAAATTGTAGGGCTTGGCGGTCTTGACGCAGATTTCAAAGCCGCGCAGGTAAATCTCACGCTGGGCACGCTCAGAGGCGCGGGAATCCATGGTGTTCCGGGCAACCTCCTGGTTATTCAATGCGTAGTGCTTCGGGGTAGCTGCCACGCCCTGGCTCTGTAGACCACGGGTAACGGCTGCCGCCATCAGGCCGGTGAGAATCGGATCCTCAGAGAAATACTCAAAGTTCCGGCCGCACAAGGGGTTACGGTGAATGTTCATGCCAGGTCCCAGCAAGCACTCCACCTCGTTGATCTGCATTTCCTCACCAATCTGCTCGTACAGCCGCCGGATCAGCTCATTGTTCCAGGTACACGCCTGTAGAGTTCCAATGGGAACCAGAGAGGCATCGGTGGAAAGACGCAGGCCGGAAGGACCATCGCAGGTGGAGATGTTGGGAATGCCATAGTTGCGCAACTCCTGCGTCGAGCCGGCGAAAACAGAGGCGTTACCCGGGGTTCCGGGAGAGGCTTGCATAGGACCGATGCCCCGGCTGATATCGCCCAACTGGGCAGGGGTCAGCTGGGCAATAAACTGATCCATGGTGCACTTCTCATTGTATACATCGATGAGCTTATAGCCCTGGTCGCCAGTCATTTCCACCGCCTCTGGCAGATTGGCCAGGACACGTGCGGCAAGGTCCGCGTCCTCTGTCTCCTCGGGCGCAGGCTCCCAAGCCACCGTGTAGGTGCCGTCGCCGTTATCCTGAGGGATCATACGGTTAAAGCCCTTGCCCTTTTCAATGGCACTGGCCTCTTCCAACTGCTCCACAACCTTCAACTCATCCAGCGTCCAGGTTGCGGCGACCTGGGTATTGCGCACGGAGTTGCCGGCATAGATGACATAATCACCTGCTTCCAGCACCCAGGCCGACTTATGGCCGGTTTTGCCGGAATCATCGTAAGAAGCCATCTTATCCACATCAAAGGAAACAGATACCGTCTCACTCTCGCCAGGCGCAATTTCATTGGTCTTTACATAGCCAACCAACTGCTTTGCGGGTTTACCCAGTACACCCTGGGGCGCGCCGTAGTAGACCTGCACGACTTCCTTACCACTATAAGTATCGCCGGTGTTGGTCACCTGGGCGGTAACCGTTACGGTACTGCCCTCCACAGCGGCAGTGGTGTCGATGGCAAAGGAGGTATAGCTCAGGCCGAAGCCAAAGGGATACATAACCTTTTCCGGGGCAAAGGTTTCAAAGTACCGATAGCCCACATAGATATCTTCCACATAATTGTCATAATCGCTGGAGCCAAAAATATGGTTGCCTACGCAGGGATAATCGTTGTAGGTATTGGCAATGGTGGAAGACAGCTTGCCAGAGGGAGAGACATCGCCGGACAGCACATCCGCCACGGCGTCGCCCATCTCAATACCGCCCTGCCAGACATACAGTACAGATTTAATATTGCTGTAATTCTTGACCCAGGCCATGTCAATGACATTACCCACGTTGAGCATGACGATCACATCGTCAAAATACTTGTTGACCATGGCCAACAGGTTCTCTTCCTCAGTGGTCAAATAAAAACTGCCCTTACTAAGGGTAGCCTCATGGCCCTCGCCCGCGAACCGGCCAATGACCACCGCGGCCACGTCGGACTTCTGGGCTGCCGCCGCCACGGTTTTCTCATCCATGGGCATTTCGTCCAGATGCAGGCGGCTGTCCCACGCGCCAATGTTGGCGGGGTTCTGCTCGCACCACTGTTCGTAACGGGAGACAAGTTCCTCGTTCAGACGAATGCTGGGATTCTTACGAAGGCCTTCCATAATAGAAATGCTATAGGGCCGAATCACAGAACCGCCGGATCCTGTGCCACAGTGGAAGGTGTCAAATTGGCAACGGCCAAAGGTGGACAGCACCTTATTGCCAAGCGGTAGCACATTGTCATCGTTCTGCAGCATGACTATGCCTTCCGCCGCAGTCTGCCTGGAATAGCTAACCGCAGCAGGGTTGGGTGTGGCCGAAGCGGGGACTACCACACAACCCAGCGTCAGAGCTACTGTCAGCAATACCGCAAGGATGCGCTTGCTTGTTTTCATAGTTGTTCTCCTTTCATTTCAGACAAAATTCGTGTCGGCGCACAGGATCAGGCGAAGCCCTATGCGCCCAGTCTATCTATAGGGAGATTCACCCTGTTCGCCAGAGCGGAAAACTATAAAATATAGCGTTACGCCGGCATCTAGTAGAACAGAATGAACCGTCGGGACAATTGATTGAATAAAAAGCCGCCTTTTTACAATACAAAATCCCGTCCCCAATTCAAAAACCATTATAGCAAATTCTACATCCTTTGCAATGCAATCTTGTGATTTTCACATAATTTCAGGAAATAGGCCAAAATTTAATTGTTCATTTTATGCATATTCCCATGACATTTTCCATTTTTGTAATATGCTTTTCTATCAGGCTTTCCATAATCCAGCGGGGTCTTGGGATAACTTGGCTTGAAATCTCTTTTTGAAACCAAAAACAGGATATCTATCAAAAAGCTGCCGCCCTGGTGGGCGGCAGCTCTGCATGAAACTTTATTAACCATTGAAAAACATCGTATACTACTCCACTGCGGTAACCGTATAGTCCTGTGCCTCTACGGCGGCCTTCAGCGCCTCGTCAGAAATCGGCGCGCTCAAGGTTACCACCGCAGTACCATCCTGGTGGCTAACCTGGGCCTGCGTCACCTCAGGCAGCGCCTCCAAGGTCTTTTTCACCCGGGCCTCGCAATGCCCACACATCATACCTGTAATTTTCATCGTCTTT
>CAOJND010000173.1 GCA_948439445.1 uncultured Eubacteriales bacterium
AAGCTCACCGTCCAGGCCAAGCTCCTCAGGCTTGTCGCAGCGGATACAAAGGCGGTCTGTTTGGAAGTGCCGAATTAAATCCGGATAATCCCGGTAATGTCCCTGCTTATAAGGGCCAACCACCTGTAAGACCTTCAGACGGCTGACCTTTTTCACCAACAGCACATCCAACATACCATCTGCCGGATCCGCGTCTGGAACCGGCTGAAAGCCGCCGCCATACCAGCGTCCATTTCCCACGAAAATCATGGTCTGCCGGTCATCCACGATTTGACCGTTGATTTCCACCTGGTAGTGATGGTGAATCCCTTTTACGGTGTTGACAATGGCGGAGAGTATGTACGCCTGGCTGCCACTAATCAGAGGCAACCGTTTATAGGCGGCCACCTGGGTACCGATTCGAGCATCCAATCCCATGGAGGCGGTGTTGAGCGCGTAAGCGCCGTCGCAGTCAATCAGATCAAAACGCGTCTCCTCTGTACCGCTGAGTAAGGATGGCAGATGGAAAAATGGTGCTGTTTCCGAAAATAGGCGAATAAAATCATTTCCGGAGCCGCTGGGGTAGTGGGTTACCGCCACATTTTGACAGCCTGCCGCCCCATTGACCACTTCGTTTAAAGTGCCGTCTCCGCCACAGGCATAGATCAGTAGTTCTTGCCCGGTAGAAGCGGCCTCTTTTGTCCAGCGGGTGATATCCCCGGCACGTTCTGAAATGCGGATTTCAAAATCCCGGCCCTGCGTCATACCAAATTCTCCAGAACAGCAGCTTAGGATCTCCTGCTGCTGAGTAAGGGAGATATCCCGCTTTCCAGCGGCGGGATTGATAAAAAATAAGTGCTTCACAGGGTGTCCACCTCTATCTAGCCGCTTTTCTAATCGCTTGGCGGCTTACGCTTTTATTGTAACGGATTCCTGGTAAAAGTACAAGAGAAACTTTCTGCTGGCTTCCGTACGGAAGACAAAAAGCCGGGGACAGGGGAGAACCCATCCATTTATTCCACCGCCGAACCCGCAGCGTTGGCTGTAGCCCAGGCGATTTGTAGGTTAAACCCGCCGGTGTAGGCGTCACAGTCTAAGATTTCTCCGGCGAAATATAGACCCGGCATCCGTTTAGATTCCATGGTTTTGGGATTGATTTCCGACACCTGAATGCCGCCGGAGGTGATAATGGCCTCCTCCACCGGCCGTTTGCCGGCAATCGGCAAAGAGAACGCTTTGAGTAGTCCCACCAAAGCCCGGCGTTGTTGCTTTTTCAGAGCGTTTGCCTGAAGCGTGGGATTTATCTCCAACCGATGCAGCACCACGGGAATCATGGAACGGGGCAAAAGATCCACCATGGCGTGCTCCATGGTTCGGTTTTGATAGCGCTGTAAATCCCGCAAGATCCGATTGTCCAGCTTTTCTTCGCGCAGCGCAGGCTTTAGATCCAGCACCAGCGTGCCAGCCACCTCCTGCATGTGGGCGCTGGCGCTGAGTACCGTGGGGCCGGATACCCCGAAATGTGTAAAAAGCAGCTCCCCAAAATCCTGATAGCGCACCTTTCCCTTGGAATCTAACAGCTTGACGCCCACATTGCGAAGACTCAGCCCCTGCATCTGCTGGCAGTCCGTCCCCGCTATTTCCAGGCTTACCAGACTGCCCTGGGGCGGTATCACCGTGTGTCCCAGCTCCTTGGCCATGGCATAGCCATCTCCAGTGGAGCCGGTGGCGGGGTAGGAGACGCCGCCGGTGGCGAGAATTACCCAGTTGGCGCAATAGACATGATCACCGGCAGTCACACGAAAGCAGTGCGCCTGTTCCGCTTGAATTTGGCTGACCCGGGCCGCAGTACGGACCTGAACGCCGGCCCGGTCCATGGCCCGTCGCAGGGCCTCCAGAACGGACGAGGACCGGTCCGAGACAGGAAACACCCGGTTACCCCGCTCTGTCTTGACCGGGCAACCGTTGTCCTCCAAGAACGCCATCATCTGCTCAGGGGAAAAAGCCTCCATGGCGCTGTAGAGAAACCGCCCGTTGCGGGGCGTATTTTGCAATACCTCCTGGACGGAACAATTGTTGGTCACATTGCACCGGCCTTTGCCGGTGATCAGCAGCTTTTTTCCCAGGCGGTCGTTGCGTTCCAGCAGAAGCACCCGCTTGCCCCGCCCGGCGGCGGTCAGAGCGGCAAACATCCCGGCGGCGCCGCCACCTATTACAATTCCATCATAGCGCATCTGGCCGGACCTGCTTTTCATAGACATGGAATTCATCCCAAATATGCTCCAACTTGTTGAAGCTGTCCGCCAGCTCCTTTTCCCGCTGGGCGGCAATTGCCACAATTATGGCGTTGATGACGCTTAGAGGCGCCACCAGGGAATCCACCAGAGACATCATATCGCTTTTGGCCACCAGCACATAGTCGGAATTTTCGCCCAGGGGAGACGCTGTGGTATCGGTCAGACTGATCACCGTAGCGCCGATGCTGCGGCAGTACTGGGCGCCCTTGACTGTGGAGGTGGAGTAGCGCGGAAAACTAATGGCGATCACCACATCATCCCGATTGACCCCAACAATTCGCTCAAACATCTCTCCTGTGCCGGAGGAGGTGACGATGTGGACATTTCGGAACATATAGTTCAGGTAGTACCCCAGGAAATTGGCCAGAGGCGCGGCGGAACGGACGCCTAAGATGTAGACCCGTTTTGCCTTTAGAACCGCGTCAATGGCCGCCTGGAATACATCCCGGCGGACAGTTTCTGCTGTCTGGCGCAGCTTTTCCATGTCAAACTGGAGGACCATCCCCACCACGTCCTGCCCGCTTAACCGGTCGTTGGCCACTTCAATTCGCTGCACTGAAGTCAAGCGGTTCATTACCATCTCCTGCATGGCCTTTTGCATACTGGGATAGCCCTCATAGCCCAGGTCCACAGCGAAACGGACCACCGTGGATTCCGACACGCCAACGGTTCTACCCAGGCGGCTGGCAGTCATAAACGCCGCTTTATCGTAAGATTCTGATATGTACTTGGCGATTGCCCGCTGACCCTTGGAAAAAGAGCCTGCGTGGGTTTGGAGCAGGGATAGAATATCTTGATTCATAATGGCCTCCATACAGGGTTCAAGCCCATTTAACTTCCAATATCATACCAAAAGGGGAGCGCTTTTACAAGTCCTCCCTGAAAAAACCACCGGCTTCTTCTGACAGCTGCCGTACCTCTGCCGCTGTCAGATACCGCCAGGCGCCCAGCGGCAGATCCCCCAGAATGATGCTGCCCTCTTGAATCCGG
>CAOJND010000174.1 GCA_948439445.1 uncultured Eubacteriales bacterium
TACGCTTTTCGGGACATTTACCTGCTGGCAGCGGCGGCAGACGCGGACAAGAGTGCCATGGATGGAGCTATCAAGGGCCTGGAGGGCTGGATCGCCTGCTTTGAAAAGGCCCGCTTGGCGGGGACGGTATTCGGCGGCAGCGCGGACGCCATTGGGACCATCCAGGGAAGCCCTGCTCTGGGAGAAGCCTATGAGATGGGCAAGCGAGTGTAAGGAGCGTATCCCCATGAAATATAGGTTTTTTGCCCTCTTTTCTCTGCTCTGTCTTGCTGTTTCACTGACAGTTCCCGCTGGTGCGGCGGAATACGCCGGTTTTCCTGATGTGGACAGCAACGCCGGTTATGCGGAAGCCATTCAGTGGGCGGCAGGACAGGGATATATCAACGGCTATCCTGATGGACGCTTTGGTGTCAACGACCCTGTGACCCGCGCCCAGCTTGCGGCAATCTTCTATCGGGCGGCAGGCAGTCCCACCGCCTCTGGAACAACCCGTTTCCCCGATGTGCAGCCCTCCGCCTATTATGTGAACGCCGCCAGTTGGGCGGAGGACAATGGTCTAATCAGCGGCTACCCTGACGGACGCTTCGGAGTTAATGATCCTGTGACCCGCCAGCAGGTGGTTACGATCCTCTGGCGCTGGGCAGACAGTCCAAATGCCTCCGGTGAGGATTACGCAGACGAAACTTCCATTGCCGCTTATGCAAAGACGGCGGTGGACTGGTCACAAAGCAATCACATTCTTACTGGGCGGGAGGATGGCCGCTTTGATCCCACCAGCAGCGCCACCCGCGCAGAGGTGGTTTCTGCGTTGTACCAATACAGAACACAGCTTGATTCTGAGGACCAAGAAAACCAGGAATCCAGTGAAAGCGAGGAGACAGCTATGCCGCAACTGCAAATCGAAGCAGGCGGGCAAATTTTTACCGCCACGTTGGAGGACAATCCCACTACGCGGACCTTGCTGGAGCGTCTGCCCATGTCGGCCAGCATGGGTGAACTGAACGGGAACGAAAAATACTACTATCTGCCGGATTCCCTGCCCACCAACGCCCAAAGGCCGGGAAACATCCACGCTGGAGACTTGATGCTGTACGGTTCGGACTGTCTGGTGCTGTTCTACGAGAGCTTCTCCAGTGGGTACAGCTACACCCGGCTGGGTAGCGTGAGTAATCCCTCCGGCCTCGCGGCCGCTTTGGGGCATGGGAGCGTTGATGTGACGTTTCAAGTAAATTGAGAGCATAAACGTGTCCTGCCTGCGGCGGCGGCTTTGGGCGGTCCGCAGGCGGGACATTTTACCTCTTTGAAGCCTTGCGCTTTAGCTATACTTTACCTTTGCATGGTATGCTGTTTCTATGATCTGGCTGGAGAGTGATTTTGATGTTTCTGATTCTACGCCGGGAATTGATCTACCTCTGGTACTACTTCAGCGTTCAGTTGGAGCAAATATTCCCCTATTGGGTGCTGGGCATGGTCTTGGGATCGGCCATATCTGTTTTTGCAAAGGATTCCATCCATAAACTTTTCCGCTCTATCCATGGAAAACGACTGGGAGCATTAGGTGTAATTCCTGCATCGGCCCTGGGAATCGCATCACCCCTTTGTATGTACGGCACAATCCCGATTGCCGCCTCCTTCTCCGAAAGCGGCATGGAGCATGATTGGCTGGCGGCATTTATGATGAGTTCCATTCTGCTGAACCCGCAGTTGATTTTTTACAGCATGGCCTTGGGGCCGAAAATGCTGATAATTCGGATCGTCTCTTGTTTCCTCTGTGGCATTGTGGCTGGCCTGCTTCTCCGCATATTCTATCCCCAAAAGCAATTTTTTGACTTCACAGGCTTCTCGGAGCCCAAAAGCCGGGATACCGACCCAAACCTTCTCATGCGCTTTCTAAAGAATCTGGGGCGGAATATCAAGGCCACCGGGCCAATGTTCCTGTTAGGTGTGATTTTGTCCGCATTGTTCCAACGGTATGTTCCATCGGACACCATGGCCCGGCTGTTTGGCGAGAACGAGGGCTTTGGCGTTCTGATGGCGGCAACGATTGGTGTACCGCTCTATGCTTGCGGTGGGGGGACGATCCCACTGTTACAAGCGTGGCTTATGGACGGCATGAGCGCGGGAAGTGCGGCAGCTTTCATGATTACCGGGCCTGCCACCAAGATCACCAACCTGGGCGCGGTGAAGATCGTGCTGGGAGCCAAGCGATTTGCCCTGTATCTGGCCTTTACCATCCTGTTCGCTTTGGCAACTGGATGGCTGGTGAATATGATTTTATGAGGAGGCTGACACATGAAACGAATCAGAATCCTGGCCGCATTGCTGGCACTTGCCCTGCTTTGCTGCGCCTGTTCCGCTGTTGCTGTCACAGAGCCGGAAGCCGGTATGGGACTGGCGAGTCCCTTGAGTGAATCCACGGGCGCATCCGGTTTCGCCGATGTACCTGCCGGAGCCTATTATGCCGCAGCCGCAGAATGGTGCCGGGAACAAGGAATATTCTCCGGCGTACTGTTCTCCCCCGACAGGCCCATGACCCGCGCTACGGTCGCGGATGCCCTGTACCGGGCTGAGGGAAGTCCGGCTGTGACTGTCATCGCGTTCCCTGACATTTCCGCCGAGTCCGAGTATGCCAATGCCGTGTCCTGGTCGGCGGCAAACGGTGTCATGTCTGGATATGCTGATGGCCGCTTTGGCGGTGAGGACCCTGTGACCCGCCAACAGATGGCGGCGGTCTTGTGGCGCTATGCCGGAAGCCCTGACGCTGAGGCTGGAGAGGATTTTGCGGACGAGGCCAATATTGCCTCCTATGCCCAAACAGCGGTGGATTGGGCCAGAGCCAATGGCGTCATCAACGGGAAGGAAGGAAACCGCTTTGATCCCGCCGGAACGCTGACCCGCGCCCAAACAGCGGCAATCCTGTATCGTTATCTTGTCCCGAACGCCTCCGAAAATCAGGGCAGCTCCGAAACGGAGAGCAGCGATACCCCGGCGGTCTACATGACCACGGACATCTCCCCGGAGGGCTTGATGGCGATTTACAAGGCCCTGGAATGGACGCCTACCGGAAACGTGGCTGTCAAACTCTCCACAG
>CAOJND010000175.1 GCA_948439445.1 uncultured Eubacteriales bacterium
TCGCTTTGGATACAAACGTACAGGTTGGTATCCACACTGGGTATTGCATTTTGAAAAGGATTTTGCTATAATTTAGACGCCATCAGTTATGGTTCCTGCATCAATCAAGGCACTCCGCTGATGGCGACCATTCTGTACTTTTTTCATCAGAGCTGGGAATCCTCTGTTGCCCATTTGAGAAAGGTCCGGTGTGTAACTCCAAGCTGCCCCGCAGCTTTACGCGCTGAAATCTGCCCATTTCTCCACTCATGGCGCAAATTTGTGAACTCCCGCGGTCGTTCAGTGGGTTTTCGCCCAAATTTAACTCCCCGCGCTTTGGCCGCTGCAATCCCTTCGGCCTGCCGCTGGCGGATAAATTCCCGTTCCGTTTGCGCCACATAGGAGAGCAGTTGCAGGACAATGTTTGCGATCAGCGTTCCGGCCAGGTCTCGCCCTTGGCGGGTATCCAGCAACGGCATATCCAGAACAACAATGGCTGCTTGCTTCTCCTTGGTGATAATGCGCCACTGCTCCATGATTTCCTCATAATTGCGCCCCAACCGGTCGATGCTCTTGATGACAAGGGTGTCGGCCGGCTTTATTCTGCGCATCAGCGTCTGATAGCCCGGACGCTCGAAATCCTTGCCGGACTGCTTGTCCATGAACACACGGCAGTCTTGGACGCCAAATTCCCGCATAGCGATCCGCTGCCGGTCCTCATTCTGATCTTTTGATGATACACGGATGTACCCGTACACATTTTGGCTCATGTCGTTTCCTCCAATCACAGATAAAATGATTTTAGAGGAAACCTTGATTGCTCTCAAATCCATTGTGCGGAGCTATAAAGGAAGGTTTGCGATCCGGCCGCCATGTCCGCAGGAGCCAGCCCTCCCCAGAGGATATAGAAAAAGGGTGGGAACCTGGCTAATCAGATTCCCACCCTTAAATTGGCATGGCAGCTTAACTTGTCCTTTACTAATAACAATACTTGTTTTATTTCTCGCTCAATACCCCCGGCGCTTCCAATCCGCCGCCAGGAAGTCCGGGTTGAGGGCGTCCACCTGCTTCATCGCGGCATTGTAGGCCGCGATTTTCAGCCGGGCGGCCTGGGGGACCTTGCCCAGCAGGTACTCGGCAAAGATGCAGCCCCGGTGGGGGGTGTTGATGGTGGTCAGGGTGGCAACATAGGGAGCCATGCCGCAGTGGGCGATGGCGGCCCGGCTGTCCAGCCCGCCCTTGGAGTGGGCGATGATGTTCACCTTCTCACAGCCGGTTGTTTCCACGATCTGCCGGATGCGTTCCGCCAGCTCCTTCCCGCTGCCCTCCACCACCGCCGCGGACTGCTGCTGGCCGTAGTAGGCCGTGGCCCCGTTGCGCCTCAGCTCCTTGGGGATGCGGCCCCAAAATACCCCCACCAGTCAAGGAAGCTGTTCGCCGCAATATCGGCACGCAGTACGTGCAGCCAGAGAAGCTGGAGCGGGACGGTGGCCGTGGCGGTCACGCAGAACAGCCACAGCAGCTCACAGCCCTCCGCCAGCCGCTGGATGCGCTTGGTGGGGCCGGACTTCGGAATAGGCCGGAGATTCACCCAGAGGAACGCCGCCGCCAGAGGCAGAACCAGCCACCCGGCGATTTTCTGCGTTTATAGTAGACCTTGCCAACGGGGTTGTCAAGCTGGGAGGCCGGGCGGATCTATCAGAAATCGGATTGAATTAGAACTGGGATGATGGTATAATTAGGGTGATAAATAGGTGTTTAGGGGAAAGGAAAATGGATACATTGGCATTTTATATATATCCGCTGCCACAAGGAACTTCATTTACTGCTAATGGTCTTTCCGTTTCCGATAATGTAAGAATACTGTTTGATTATATGCAAATCTTTTTAGCTGTAATTTCAAAAGAAGGATGAGAGTTTTTGATACAGCAATATGGATATGATGGGCTTTTTGAAATAAACAGCAAATCAGACTGGATAGATTGCGAAAGATTAGATGAGTTTATAGAAGCATTGGAATATGAAAAAGAAACATCACCTGATACATTGAAATGACTCAGAAGGAACAAATATAAAGGGCTGAAACCACCATGGAGACTGTCAAACGCGGCTATGTGCCAAAAGATACCGCCGAATTTGGCCCCAAGGCCGCGGCCAAGCTGAACGCCGCCGCCCAGGAGCTGGCGTTCCTGCTGGACCGGGGGTACGACACCAAATCCGCCTCCACCTTCGTGGGCAACCACCACCTGCTCTCGGAGCGCCAGCGGCTGGCCCTGGCCCGGATCACCTCTCCCCGCGCCGCCCTGGCCGAGCGGGAACGGAAGCGGCTACGGGAGGCACCGGAGGCCCTGGTGCTGGACGGCTTCAACACCATCATCACCCTGGAGGTGGCCCTGTCCGGCTCTCTGCTCCTGGAGGGGATGGACGGCACCATCCGGGACCTGGCCGGACTGCGGGGGAGCTACCGCATCGTGGACAAGACGGTGCGGGCCGTGGAGCTTCTGCTGGCCCGGCTGGAGGCCCTGGGGGTCAAGGAGGCCCTGTTCTACCTGGATCGGCAGGTGTCCAACTCCGGACGCCTCCGGGCGCTGCTACTGGACAAGGCGGCGGAGCGGAGCGTCCAAATGCAGGTGGAGCTGCACCCCAGCGTGGACGGCGTTCTCTCCCGCCTGGAGAACGTGGTCACCACCGACGCCATCATCCTGGACAAGTGCGGCAGCTGGTATAATCTGAACCGTGGGATCATCGAGGAGGCTGTCCCGGAGGCGTGGGTCTTGCGGCTGGAGCCTCTAGGCAACTGAAACAGGACAACGGAGGAACCATGAAACCAGCGATTTTCAAGACATTGCTTTCGGCGTTTTTCATCCTGCTGCTCTGCGCCTGTCAAACAGGCGACGGGCAGGCCGATAACCCAGACCAGGACCGCACGGCGGAGGCCCAACAGCTCATTCAGGCATATTCCCCCACCATTACCGACTGCGCTATCGAAGACGCTGAATTTTCGCTGATCTATCTGGATGACGACGCAGTTCCAGAGCTGGTGATTCTGGACAGATACCACAACCGATATTCCATTTACACAATAAAGGACGGTTCCGCCGTCTGCCT
>CAOJND010000176.1 GCA_948439445.1 uncultured Eubacteriales bacterium
CCGGGTTTACGCCCCGACGGAAAGGCCCAGGTAACGGTGGAATTTGATGATCAGAACCGGGTGACCGGTATTGACACTGTGGTGGTTTCCGTCATGCACAGCGCGGATTACGCGGTGGAATCGGTTCGTTCGTATGTACGCCAACAGGTGATTGGGCCGGTTCTGGCCAGTTATGGATTTGATATGGAGCAGGTGCCCCATATTCACATCAATCCCACAGGGAAATTTGTCATCGGAGGACCCAATGGGGACTCGGGACTGACCGGGCGGAAGATCATTGTGGATACATACGGCGGATATTTTTCCCATGGTGGCGGCTGCTTTTCCGGAAAGGATCCCACGAAGGTGGACAGGAGCGCGGCCTACCTGGCCAGATACATGGCGAAAAATCTGGTTGCTGCCGGACTTGCTACCCAGGTGCAAATCCAGTTGGCCTATGCCATCGGCGTGGCGGAGCCGGTATCCGTCCGGGTGGACAGCTTTGGCACAGGCTTGGTGCCGGATGAAACCATGACAGCGCTGCTTTGTAAAACCTGCGATATGACACCGGCGGGGATTATTCGGAAATTGGATCTACGCCGGCCAATCTACAGCAATACCGCCGCAAGAGGGCATTTTGGCGTGGAGGGACCCTCTTGGGAGGCTACCGATTTGGCGGGTCAGCTGCGCCGTCTGGCGGGAATTTGACCAGGACAATTCATAAAAGCCGGAGGCGAAATCCTCCGGCTTTGTTTTTTCGCATACGGTTGCATTTTTTGGGAAAAACTGATATGATACATTTATTAAAGTTGGGAGGCAAACCATGCTGGATTATATTCGAGTGGCCTGCGCGGTGCCAATGGTGCAGGTTGGGGATGTAACAAAAAATGTAACAGATATTTGTGAGATCATAGGGCAAGCCAATGAAAAGAACACCGATTTGCTGGTGTTCCCGGAGCTTGCGGTGACCGGCTATAGCTGTGCGGATCTGTTTTTCCAGAGGACCCTGCTGGACGCGGCGGAAACCGGCCTTGCTAAAATTGCGGCGCAGAGCCAAAATACACCTGGCCTGACGGTGGTGGTGGGAGCCCCCCTACGGCTTGGCGGCCAGCTGTATAATTGCGGCGCCGTCATTTCAGATGGAGCAATCCGGGGGATTGTGCCAAAGCTGCTAATTCCCAATTATAATGAGTTCTATGAAGGCCGGTGGTTTACCTCTGGAGCAGATTTGCAGCTGACCAGTGTGGACGGCGCCGCATATGGCCAAGCCGCGCCCATTCCGGTGGGACGCGATCTGCTGTTCCGTCTAGGCGATGGGGCCTTGTTTGGCGTGGAGATCTGTGAGGATCTGTGGACGCCGCTGCCGCCTTCCACTTTTTTGACACTGGCGGGGGCGGAGGTGGTGGTAAACCTGTCCGCCTCGAATGAGATCATTGGCAAACGGACATACCGGCGGGAGCTGGTGAAGTATCAGTCCGGTTCGTGTTGCTGTGTATATGCGTTTTGCTCTGCCGGGTCTACGGAGTCGTCCCAGGATTTGATCTACTCCGGGCATAGCCTGGTGGCGGAAAACGGTACGATTTTAACGGAAAACACCGAGCAGATCGCCACGGATTATGTGTTGTATCAGGACGCGGATCTGGGCCGGATTCGTGCGGACCGGCAGAAGAACAAGAGCTTTGGCGAGTCGGCCCGAATTTTCTTGCCGAAGGAGCAACCCCGTCAAATTTGTTGGAGCGCCGGCGGATTGCGCGGGGACGGCGAGCTGTACCAGCTGCAAAAGCTGCCGTTTGTACCCCAGACCAGAACGGGCCGGCTGGAACGGTGCATGTCTGTTTTCGAGATGCAGGTGGGCGGTCTGGTTCAACGGCTACGTCACACTGGGGCTAAGGCGGTCATAGGCGTCTCCGGCGGCCTGGATTCCACCTTGTCTTTACTGGTGGCGGTGGAGGCCATGCGAAAGCTGGGAAGGCCTCTGACCGATGTCCATGGGGTGACCATGCCCTGCTTTGGCACCTCAGATCGGACCTACCGGAATTCTCAAAAATTGATGGCCACGTTGGGTATCAGTGCAAAAGAAATTCGTCTGCAAGACGCGGTGCAAACCCACTTCCGAGACATTGGGCACAATCCGTCGGTGCATAACGGCACGTATGAGAATTCCCAGGCCCGGGAACGGACCCAGATTCTGATGGATTACGCCGGCATGATTGGCGGCCTTGTGGTCGGTACGGGAGATCTGAGCGAATTAGCCCTTGGCTGGTGCACCTATAATGGGGACCATATGAGTATGTACGGCGTAAACGCCTCCATTCCCAAGACGCTGATTCGATGGATGATTGAGGCCATTGGGGAGATTCCGGCCTTTTCCGCCGCCCGGCCGGTGCTGCTGGACGTGTTGGATACCCCCATCAGTCCGGAGCTGCTGCCACCGGATGCCAAGGGACAGATCAGCCAGCAGACTGAGGAGCTGGTAGGCCCCTATGCGCTGCACGATTTTTATTTGTATTATATGTTGCGCTTTGGATTCTCTCCGGAGAAGATCTATACCATGGCTTGCCGGGCGTTTGACGGGGACTTTCCACCGGAAACAATCAAAAAATGGCTGAAGGTTTTCTACCACCGCTTTTTCTCCCAGCAGTTTAAGCGTAGCTGCCTGCCGGATGGCGTGAAGGTTGGCTCTGTTTGTTTAAGTCCCCGGGGGGATTGGCGGATGCCCAGCGACGCCGCTGCGCGAATTTGGTTAGATGCGGTAGACGCGCTATAAAAAATGGCCTGGGGCTGGTTTCCAGCCCCAGGCTGTTTATAATAGTACCGGCTGAATCTGCTTTCCCTCCAGGGCAAGCGCCAACGCTTCTGGCAGTTTGGAAAAATCTGCCACCAGGCTGGCGGGTTTTGTTTTGGGATCATCCTGCCGGAAGGGGACAAAATAGTAATTCCGCCGGGACAGGAGCCGGCCGATATTTTCCGCCGCGCCTGCCAGACCGTCGTTGGTGGAAACGGCTACTAGGACTGGCCTGCCGTTGCGCAAATGACTTTTTGCCGCCATGGTAACAGCGGTGTCCGCGATGCCAGGGGATAGCTTTGCCAGGGTATTGCCTG
>CAOJND010000177.1 GCA_948439445.1 uncultured Eubacteriales bacterium
GTTCCCGGTGCCTCAGCGCTCAGATATCCTATCATATCCTACCCCCCTTGTCAACCCCTTTTTTAAATTTTTTTCTTCTTTTTTCCAAATACCATCGGCAACAGGATCCACAACACTATGCTGCCAGCCAAAGTCACAGATACAGGTACTGTCAAATTGACAAAAAAAGCGATTCCGGCTAGCAAAGCGGCCAGCCAAACGCCTGCTCTTCCCCATCCCTGACGGACTTTTTCCGCCGCATGGCCAGAGGCCGTCAAAAGCCAGGAGAGCGTGCAAAACCAGCTCATGGTCAAAACCGCAGAAGCTAGGGCCTCCATGCGCTTGGCGGTGCCGAGCACGGTCAAGCTCTTGCTGTAAAGATAAAATGCGCCTTCCTCCTCTGCTGCAAGGCCAGGGGAAATGACACCGCCGGTCCAGGCTGCGATTACCACGCCCAGACATCCAACCCCCAACAGCCACCCGCCGCCGGGTGCCCGGTCCCGAGGTAATAATACCAAGAGGGCTGGGAGCAAAAACACCCAGAAGGCAATAAACGCAGGAAATTCCGTTGTTGGCAGCATCCATGCGCCATGAAGCTCTTTTACGCCTGCCCCCAAAATTCCCGCCATGAGAAGGCCAATAAACCAAAATACCGTAGCCGAGGCTCTGGCAGCCCGAATAGCCCCTTGTTCCGCACTGAGAACCGCCAAAAGCAACAAGATCAGAGGAATTGTTGGAACCCGGTTGGCATCCGGCCAGCACAGGCCAGTTTGTCTCAAAAGATCTGGAAGCAGCACCGTCAAAAAGCACCATTCCACCATCCAAATCCAACGGGGAAGCTGGGGCTGTGAAGATACAACACGCCAGGTCAACCAGCACAGCGCAACACCAACGGTTGCTGCCAGCGCCGCTCCCAACCAGGATTGCCGGGCGACAAACTGTGCCAACGGCGCTACCATAGCCGCCACCATCCAGGCACCCAGCTGCGGTGCGGTTGCTTTACGGTTGAACAAGACGCATTTCCCCTTCCTCCACTTGCAAAATAGGCAAGCTGTTTTGGCCCAGCAGCAACTGAAGCAGCGTTAGCCCAGGCTCATGGGCCGAGAGGAATTTCGCCGTCTGCTCCAAATCTGGCTCTCCCGACACCTGACACACCTGGCATCCTGGCCGTAGCTGTTGCCAAAGTCCCGCCGCCTGTTTCTCCATGCCTGGGCTGAGGAGCACATAATCCGCTGTGTCCAGAAAAACCTCGCCCTTTGCGCCGGCCCGCAAATCCTGAAATGCTTCCTCCAATGTGCCGCCAGCGCCCCGATCTCCTGTGTCCGAACACAGACAAAATTTTCCATCCTCTTGCTGGTATACATACAATACTTCTAATGGCTGAAGCTCTCCCACATCGCTGATGGGAAAGGGAAGCCAGCCAAGCATCACAATCGCTACAACAGCAATTCCATAGATCAGCCAGTGCTTCATCGCTGATTTCTCCGATCCTCCGGCTTTAGCGCCGGATTGCGTTCCTTTTGATTCGCCAGCCGCCGGCGCAAAATCCGAATGCCCCGTACGCGGGAAAAGGGATCCAGATAGGCTACCTCCAAACAGGTCAAGCCGGACAGGTGAATCAGCAGCGCCAGCAGCCCGGCCGTCAGGCCAAACAGTCCCGCTAAGGAGGCCAACACTGCCAACAGCAGCCGCCAAAGGCGGATGGCTTCGGCAAAATCACGACCAGGCAGCGCAAATCCGCAGACGCCGGCCAGACTGACCACAATCAACGCAGCAGGAGAAATCAAGCTCGCCTCCACCGCTGCGGTACCTACCACAATACCACCAATAATGGATACCGACTGCCCCACCGCCTGGGGCAGATGGATGCCTGATTCTTGGAGCAGCTCAAAGGCCAGAAGCAAGCCCAGCACCTCCAAAATGGTGGAAAAGGGGACTGCTTGTTTGCTTTCTATGATGGAGCGCAGCAGCGGCAAGGGAATCATCTCCTGGTGGAAAACCGCCATGGCGATATAAAATCCAGGCAGCAAAAGGCTTAGCAGCATTGCCCCATAACGAAGCACTCGGATCAGAGAGGCCGATAAATAATCCGCCCCCCGGTCTTCCGGGCTTTCCAGCAGGGTGCCCAAATCCACCGGCGCCAGATATCCCAGCGGCAGCCCGTCTACAAGTAGCCCCACCCTTCCTGCCAATAGGCCCTGGCAGAAGGTATCCGCTCGCTCTGTATATTGCAGAAGTGGAAACGCTGTGGGACGTGAGCCGGTGACATACTCCTCCACGGCAGCGGGAGAAATAAAACCGTCAATATCAATGGCATCCAAGCGTTCCTGCATCCGCTGCACCAAATCGGGATTGGTCAAACCGTCAATCCAGGCCACCGTCACATTCGTTAGACTACGGCGGCCCACCTTTGTCTCATAGAGCCGCAGCTCTGGGGTACGCATATGCCGCCGTACCAGGCTGGTGTTGGTTCGAACCGTCTCTGTAAAAGCGTCCTTTGGCCCTTTGATGGTGTTTTCCACCTCTGGGGGAGCAGGGTTTCGCTTTTCTCCGGTTTTTACCTCGAAAGCCACCGCCCCGGCCCCTGGAAACAATACAACGCAGAAGCCGTTTACCAGCTTTAACGCTGCCGTATCCAAGTCGTCGCAGGGGTCCGCCACGGAATTGTAGACCATGCCAGCTTGGGCATTCTGCCGGAGTTGTTCCATAGTATCTCCGGTCAGGCGGGACGTCAGCGGCTTAATGATATAGTCCGACGCGTCAGAACCGGAAACCAGGCCGTCAATCATATATGCGTAAACGGTTTTTCCGCGGCACTCCACCGGCCGGGCAATGAAATCGCCTGCGCCTTGAAAAATTGCCCGGATATTCGCGTCTGTCAGCGCTCCCGGATAAGCCGGGGTTTTGCGGGGCGTAGGTCCCTCCATCGCAATCACCTCGATGGATAGAATGCCCGCAATGGGTAACTCTATGCAAAAGAAGAAGCAAAAAGTGACACGGACAATTCCGCCAGCTTAACAAACTTGACACTGGCCATCCGTTTGGG
>CAOJND010000178.1 GCA_948439445.1 uncultured Eubacteriales bacterium
GAACCGGCTCCAATCGTTTCAGACAACCGCCCAGCAGGTATAGAAGCATGAGCCACAGCGCGCTGTATCCGCTGGCCGTATGGAAAAGGTCCGTCCCAAAGACCAAAGGAAAGCAACAGAACAGGACCACGATGGTAGAGACCAGCGCCACCATCTGCTGCCGATCCAAAATGTGCAAAAGCTTGTTTAAATAAGGAATAAAAAAGAAGAGGCAAAAATAGGATGTAAAGTACCAGTATTGCTTTTTCAGCACAGGCAGCGCTCCACTAAGCAGCTTCTGGGTGTCAATCAGCTCCGGCTGGCACAGCCAAAAAACCAGTGTAATACCCATTGAGTAGAAAAACGTCTGCAACCAGAGCTTCAGAATATTTCCGTATTTATAGTTTGCATCTACTCCAACATAGCCGGAGATCAAACCGTAGCAATTGACTGCGCCGTAAGCGCCCACCTCCAACAGCCAGGCTAGCTGCTTCTGTGTAGAACCAGGCGCGGTTGCGGCTAGAATGCCTCCCTGTCCAAGGACATGGAGCATGCAGACCATGGCCATGGAAACCATTCGTAGTAGATCAATGCCGCTATTTCGCTGCTTCATCTAAGAACCTTCTTTCTGTACAGACGAAAGACTGTCTTCCATTATACATGGGTAACGGAGGGAGCGCAACAAATTTTTTAACCCAGATCTGGCCTGTTACATTTTTTTTGAAATAGCCCTTGCCAAGACAGAGGGGATCGGCTATAATAGGAAAGATAATAGGATTCGTGTCGGGTTTTCCGCCCGGCATTGTCGACAGGCCGCTGGGAGTGAGGGATGGCTGTGTTTGGAGACTTGTTGAAACAATTGACAAATATGCAATGGTCAGACTATTTGGATATCCTTCTGGTGGCATTTTTTATCTACCGGCTTCTTCCCCTGATACCCACCAGCGCGATGCGGATTCTTCGGGTCATCATCATGGCCATTGCGCTGGATTTCATTACCAATTTGCTCAACTTCCATGCCACCAACTATATTCTAGATCAGGTGCTGGCAGTGGGGTTTTTGGCGCTGGTTGTGCTATTCCAGCCAGAGCTGCGGCAGATGTTGGACCATCTGGGCAATGTAAAGATCAAAGACCTGGTGACGACCAAGGAGACCCAAGGGGATATGGCCGGCGTGATTGGCCAGACTGTGGCGGCCTGCGAGGTTATGAGTCGGGAGAAGATCGGCGCACTGATTGTTTTTGCGCGGAACCAGCGCCTGGACGACTTCTTTCGTACCGGTACGATAGTGGACGGCATGGTTTCGGAGCAGCTCATCCGCAATATCTTTTTCCCCAAGGCGGCGCTGCACGATGGAGCTATGATTATCCGGGATGGCCGGGTGATGGCGGCGGGCTGTGTATTGCCGCTATCTGAGAGCAACCGGCTCAGCGCAGATCTGGGGACCCGCCACCGAGCGGGGGTAGGCATGAGTGAGGCTACCGATGCGGTGGTAATTATCGTGTCCGAGGAAACCGGCACCATTTCTGTGGCGGTGGGTGGGATGCTGAAGCGCCACCTGGCGGCCCAGACGTTGGAGCGGCTGCTGCGCAATGAGCTGTGTGGCGACGAACCTGCGCAAACCGGGCTGAAAGTCCGGCTGCGGCAGCGGCTGCAGAAGGGGATGGGTTCCAAAGATGAAGAAGAATAAGATTCTGATGATGTTACTCTCCCTGGTGGTAGGCTTTGGCCTTTGGACCTATGTGATTACCCAGGTGGATCCGGCGGGAGAGGATACCTATTATAACATCCCCGTATCATACGACGGCGAAGGCCTGTTGGAGGAACGGGGTTTGATGCTCATGCCTGGGGGGGATACTTCAGTGACCCTTCGGCTGGCAGGTAACCGGACGGATCTCATTAAGCTCAATCCAGGCAATATTACGGTTCGGGCTGATTTGAGCAATATTTCCAAGGCGGGGGAGTTTCCTCTGACTTATTCCATCTATTATCCAGGAGATATTCCTTCTGGGGCGATTACCGTGCAAAGCCGCAGCCCCTCTATGGTCAAGGTGATGGTCAGCCGGCGACTTAGTGCCGAGGTTCCTGTGAAAGTCGATTATGAGGGGAGTGTCCCGGAAAGTTTCATTGCGGACAAGGAAAACGCTATCCTGGATTACAGTCAAATTCGGGTCACCGGCCCGGCGGAGATCATTGAAAAGATTGACCAAGCGGTGATTCGCGTGAATCTGTCCGATCGGACGGAGTCATTCTTGGAAAACTGCCGGTATGTGCTTTGCGACGCGGAGGGAAATCCTGTGGATGTGGAGCTGGTGACAACCAATGTGGCGGAGGTACAGCTACAAGTAAAAATACAGCGGATGAAGAGTATACCTCTGACCCTGACCGTGATCGATGGTGGCGGCGCCACCCAGCAGACTTCCAAGATTGAAATTACACCCAACACCATTCAGGTGTCTGGAAGTGATACCGCGCTGGAATCTTTGACGGAGCTAAAGCTGGGCGAGGTGGATTTGGCGGATATTCCCCACTCTACCAATCTACACTTTTCGATTGTCCTGCCGGAGAGTGTTACCAATCTGACTGGTGTGGAGGAAGCAGAGGTGAAAATTAGCTTCCCGGACCTGAGCACGAGAAAATTCCAGGTCAATGAAATTCAACCGGTCAATGTGCCCGAGGGCTTAGAGGCCAATATTTTGACAGAGCAGCTGTCCGTAACGGTGCGTGGTCCCAAAAAAGCGGTTGCGGCCATGGACGGAAGCGAGATCAAAGTGCGGGTGGACTTCTCTGGCGGCACCATTGGCGCCAGCTCTTGGAAAGCCGAGATTACCGTAGAGGGTAGCGATGGTGTGGGCGCTGTAGGGGCTTATAGCGTGTCCGCGGCCCTGCAAGAACCGGTACCAGTGGAGGAAACAGAGTCAGAAGAATAGCGGGATATGGGCGATTGTCCTGCTCAAATCCGAAACAAAAGGGGATAATAACCTTGATTAAGAGTATGACGGGCTACGGCCGTGCTGTAGAACAGGTAAACGGCCGGGA
>CAOJND010000179.1 GCA_948439445.1 uncultured Eubacteriales bacterium
GGGTAGAGTACTGCCCAAAACGAGATTATTTAAATTAGGTTTATCCATGAACCCGGCCGGAACCGGGAGGCTCTCCGGTTTCCGCCCGGCTTTTTATCAAACTACCGCGCAGATTTACACAGAGAACTGGTAGCAAATCTCTCCATGGTAGGCCTCTCCCGCCCTGGTAACCGGCTGAATCCAGTCGGCATGGTGGATGCTATCCGGGTAGAACTGTGGCTCCAGAGCCACAGCGCTGTGCTTTCCATAGTGCAGTCCGCCCTTGCCCATCGCATCCAAGAAATTGCCGGAATAGAACTGTATGCCGGGACAATTTGAGGTCAAGGTCAGCGTCCTACCGGAAACCGGGTCCTTCAGCACAGCGCCGCCAGCACAGAAATTGTGGTCATAGCCTCCCTGAAGCTTCAAAGGCTCATACTCTACATGCAGATCCTGGCCGATCGGCTTGGGCGCGCGGAAGTCCATAGGCGTCCCCGCCACCTGACGAACCTCTCCGGTGGGAATGCTGGCAGCATCCGCCGGACAAAAGGCCTCCGCCGGAATCATAAGCGTTTGCTCCATCGCGCGCTGGGGATGGTCATGGCCAGCCAGGTTAAAATAGCTGTGATTGGTCATATTAAATATGGTATCCTGATCGCATAGCCCGTCAAATAGCACCCGTAGCGTAGCGGTCTGAGCATCAATGGCAAAGGTCACGCTGATGTGGGCGTTGCCAGGGAAGCCCTGATCTCCATCCGGGCTGTCCAGGCCCAGGCGGATATGCCGCTCATCCACTTCTTCCACGGTCCAAAGCCGGTTGTGGTAGTAGTCTGGCCCGCTGTGGAGGTTATTATCCCCCTCGTTGGCATTCAGGCGGAAAGTCTTACCGCCCAACTGGAACTGAGAACCCGCAATTCGGTTCGCGCTGCGGCCCACAGTGGCCCCCAGATATACGCTGCCCTGGGCATAGCCCTCTACCGTGTCATAGCCCAGAACCACGTCCGCCAGATTGCCCGCCCGATCCGGCACGTATAGAGACACCAGTGTCGCGCCGTAATCGGAAATTACCGCTTTCAAGCCGCCGCCTTGAATTGTGAACAGACTTGCCTCAATTCCATTGGGCAAGCTGCCAAATTTTTCTTTCATGTTTTTTACTCCCTTCTAATTTTCATCATCGGTGAGAAATTCTGCCATTCCCCTTTGGGGCTATTATACAGGACTTCTGGGAAAATTTCAAACCCTTCTTTTGGGCCTTTTTCGGAAAATGATCGCATTTTCCCATCTTTTACTTTATATTTTCAGTTTCCAATTCCAGGGAAAAGTCAGATAAAAACCCGTACAAAAAAATAAACACAGTATTTTGTATTTTAGCCCTTGCAAAAACCACAATATGTAGTATAATAAAGCCTGCATACGCCGGTATCGCGCCGGTTTTTCACAACGCCCAAGGAGGAACATACCAATGAAAATCATCAAACGAAACGGCGCCGAAGAGCAATTTAATATAGAAAAAATTGTCATGGCCATCACCAAGGCAAACAACGTGGTAGACGAGTCCGCCCAGATGACGCCTCTGCAGATCACGCGAATCGCAAACAAGGTCATGCTGCATTGTGAAGAAATGGGCCGCAGCCCCGCTGTGGAGGAAATTCAGGATTTGGTGGAGCGGGAGATCATGGCCCACGGCGCCTTTGAGGTGGCCAAGCACTACATCACCTATCGCTACACCAGGAGTCTGGCCCGGCAGTCCAACACCACCGACGACCGGATTCTCAGCCTCATCGAGTGCAACAACGAGGAGGTCAAGCAGGAGAACGCCAATAAGAATCCTACGGTGAACGCCGTCCAGCGGGACTATATGGCAGGCGAGGTATCCAAAGACATTACCCGCCGGATTCTTCTGCCCCAGGATATTGTGGAGGCCCATGAGGCCGGCATCATCCACTTCCATGACGCCGACTATTACGCCCAGCATATGCACAACTGCGATCTGGTGAATTTGGAGGATATGCTGCAAAACGGAACCGTGATCTCCGGCACCCTGATTGAGAAGCCCCACTCCTTCTCCACCGCCTGCAACATCGCCACCCAGATCATCGCCCAGGTAGCCTCCAACCAGTACGGCGGACAATCCATCTCCTTGACCCACCTGGCCCCCTTCGTCCAGATCAGCCGGGAGAAAATTCGCCGCAGCGTGGAGCAGGAAATGCAGCACTTCGGTATTACCGCCACACCGGAGGCCATCTCTCAGGTTGTGGAGACCCGGCTGCGCGATGAGATCTGCCGGGGCGTGCAGACCATTCAGTACCAGGTGGTTACGCTGATGACCACCAATGGCCAGGCGCCTTTTATCACCGTGTTCATGTACCTCAACGAGGCTAAGAATGAGCAGGAGAAGAAGGATCTGGCGGTGATTATCGAGGAAATGCTGCGCCAGCGTTACGAAGGGGTTAAAAATGAAAGCGGCGTTTGGATCACCCCCGCATTCCCCAAGCTGATCTATGTCTTGGAGGAGGACAACGTTCGGGAGGGAACGCCCTACTGGTATCTGACCCGCCTGGCCGCCCAGTGTACCGCCAAACGGATGGTGCCCGATTATATCAGCGAAAAGAAAATGCTGGAGCTGAAGATCGACAAAAACGGCGAGGGCCACTGCTACACCTGCATGGGTTGCCGCTCTTTCCTGACCCCCTATGTGGACGAAAACGGAAAGCCAAAATACTATGGCCGGTTCAATCAGGGCGTGGTCACCATCAATCTGGTGGATGTGGCGCTGTCCTCCGGCCGGGATATGGATAAATTCTGGAGTATCTTCGACGAGCGGTTGGAGCTGTGCCATCGGGCGTTGCTGTGCCGGCACGAGCGGCTGAAGGGCACCCTGTCCGACGCGGCCCCCATTTTGTGGCAGTATGGCGCTCTGGCCCGGCTGGAAAAGGGCGAGCCCATCGATAAGCTGCTCTATGGCGGGTATTCCACCATCTCCCTGGGCTACGCGGGTCTATATGAGTGCGTTAAGTACATG
>CAOJND010000180.1 GCA_948439445.1 uncultured Eubacteriales bacterium
TTAACTACCCTTGTGAACTGAGATTTGCTAACTGGAAATCAAACTTTTTTATTCGCCTCCCTATACCTATTAAAGCTATGGGACAATTTACAAGTTGAGATGAAGCTATAATACTCTGCCAGCTCTTTTTCTTGGCTGGCTACACGGGTTTCCAAATCATTCAAACGGTTGCGCATTTCCATATCAATAGCCGACCTAATTCCATCAAACACTTGGTCAGACGGATCGATATATGCCTCTCGTACATCCACACCGTTGACTTGGATTTGCTCAAACAGCTTCACGTCAAATGTCTTGCTACTAAACAGCCGAACCAGATAAAATGTCAGCGCCTCATCTAAGCTGTCATAGCTCTTTTTCTGGTACAGCTCCCACGGAGCAGGATGTTTACTGTCACAGACTTTTTTCCAGTCCGACGCATTAGTAATGTATTCCACCGTGTAGAGCGTACTAAGATTTACAGAATCATTTTGCCATGTGACCACCGATTGTCACCTCCCAATATAACTACCCATGGCAACATAGATTTGCTAACCAACTCGTCACAATAATTTTCGTCGCTGTTCATGGATATAAATGCAGATTTCGTGAATTCTTTTTCGCTGTGCTATTTGTACAAATTACACAAAAAAGATTGCCTAAATTTGTGCAAAACGCTTTACTTTAGCCTTATTTTATGCTATAATGTGGGTACAACGAAAAGAAAAGGAGCGTGTATAAACATGCAAGCTAACACGATCACCAATGAAACCATGCACGAAATTATCCAGGCACTTCTTGGCAAATATCCCGCATCGGCCAGCATCCAGCCAGAACAGGCAAAGCCCGCTGCCCAGCCTCCAAAATATCGGCCTACGGTCAAGCTGAAAACTGAACTCAGCCGTAAAACAATGTCGATTGCCTACAGTGACATTTGTTTTGTGAGCACCAGCGCAAAGGCCATTCGCCTGCCCTACATAGGGGAACTTCCCGACGATCTTTTAGCCCAGATTTACACAACCGCCGTTGAGGACTTCACCATCAGGGAATTGAACAGCTTAGCAAAGAAAAACCGCCTCGAATTTCAAGACGTTGTTTCCAATATCGCCGTTACGCTCCATCTGCATCCCAGCCGTAGACAACCGCTGATCGCCCTCTCTATGGAGGTCACAACAACGAACGGCCACAGCTTTTCCCGCTATGCTAAAGGGGAAATGAATCAGCGCCAACTTTCCGAACTTCTCAACCGATTTTTCAACCGAAAGAAAACCGGCCTCCGCGCCGATATCTGCGCACAGCTTGAACAGCAACATGTGGAATACAAGCGCCGCCTTGCTCCTACACTTTAACTACCCGTTGAAATGTGAATATGCTAACCGAAAAACAAAAAAAAGCGCCGGGGTTTTATCCCCGGCGCTTCCACGTCTTACACAATCACAGCGTTTTCCAATTGCGGCATCTTCTCCAATGCCAGCGCCATGATCTTCCCATCGTCCACCATCGCGGACAACTTCACAAGCTCGTTATACTTGCGCTTGTCCTGCGCCGCGCCCATCTCGATATAAGCGCCCATGCCGTTACTTTTCATCATGTCACTGTCGGGGCCGCAGCTCTCCCAAACGGACAGATGAAGAACCGGCTGGACACCTACCTTGGCGTAGTTGTGGGTAATGTCGCGGTACTCCAAAACCGCCTCCAGCGTCCGCCCGTCTTCCAGCTTCAGACACTTCTTGATCCGCTTGTCATTCCACATCAGGAAGAAATGGAGGTCAAAACGGAACCCGTTCACCAGCTTTGCCTCCCAGCGGTTGATCTGCTCTTTCGTTACCTTTGCCATGATAAAACCTCCATTTTAATATTTGATTTCAATACGCTTGTTTCCGTCATCCAGCGCTTTTTGCAGGCGCTCAGAAATGTCGGTAAGCTGCTCGGCCCGCAGAGTTGCCAGCCCCGCCTCCATCCCTGCACAGCGGCGGGAATGTGTTTGGTAGTAAGTAGCCGTCAGGTTTAGCGCCTCCACCACCCAGGCAACCTCATTCTTAGAAATGCTTTGCATGTGTTGCACCTCCTATATTAACTACCCATCCGAAACTGCATTTGCTAACTAATAAATTACAATTTCTTTTGAGAAAATCAGCCACAAGGCAAGCGGGGCCAGCATGACAACCGCCGTTGCATCCTGGTCTTTCGGTGTGGTGCCCATAGAGCACAACAACAGCACAAAAGCACAGATAATCAGCATCCCCAGCCCCATCAATTTTTGCTCTGTCCGTTTACTCATTTGTTTATCGCCTCCACTTTATCTACCTATCCATAGCGACATTTGCTAACTACAAAAACAGAAAAGCGGGAAAGATTTCTCTTCCCCGCTTGTAATCATTCCGTAACTTGGAATGTAACCATATTCCGTTTTCCGTCTCCAGCCTCAAATTCGCCGCTCTTCTCATCCAGCATAGTGATACGGTTTACCACCGTTAATAAAGCATCACGGATTACCGCATCATCTTGAATGCCGTTTGCCTCTTCGCCCGTAGGCATACAGATTACAATGCGCATTATTTTACACCTCCATTCCACGCTTGACCTTTTCCTGGTCAATCACAAAACAAATGGCGCTCATTGCGTCCAGCATTTCCACCCGTTTATCCCGCTGGCCGCAGCCCTCTTGATCTCGTGCCGGTTCAGCCCATTGAGAATAAAGCATCACCACCATATCTCGCACGTTCTGAAGCTCAATATTGTTACGCTCTTTGATCTCCAGAATCGTCTCGATCTGGTTGACTTCGTACTGATTTACAAAGCCACGATTGCAGGGGTTGTACTGCTTTTTCAATTCCATGATGGAATGATAATCGGTTTTTGTTGTCATATCGTTCGACACCTCCTATATTAACTACCCATGGAAAAACAGATATGCTAACCACAAAAACAAAAAAGCGGGCCAGCCCATACAGGCCAGCCCGCCGATTTTCTGCTATTTACACCACGGCTTTTTGCGTCCAGTGC
>CAOJND010000181.1 GCA_948439445.1 uncultured Eubacteriales bacterium
AAAATGACCCTGCTGGCGAGGGCGTGAGCGCGAGGGAGGTTTTTCTGTCACTGGAGCTGTTTATTGCGTCTGGACCCGGTTGGCGTGGAAAATTCCGGTTTATTCCAGCCCAATTGTGCTAAAATTTAGTACAGTAAAATGGATAATAATTTACTCAATACTTTTTTATCATTATTGACATTCAACTAAATCTCTGATAGGATAATGGCAGAAGTGTCCAAATTCTCATGGAGACTATCAGGAAAATATAGCAAAAACCATAAAATTTCCAAGTTTTCTGCAATAAAGTTTCCTGGATTTAGCATTTCTAAAATAAAATTTAGTACAAAAAGGGGGCGAAACCGCAGGGGAGTTTTATCACGACACGTAAGAGGTGATGTGACTAAAGAAATGGTTTGCTTATGGATTTTTAGGAGGACGTGAAACACGATACACAAAAGGGAGGTTTTTCAAAAATGCGGAAAACACATAGAATCATCGCTTTTTTGCTGATCTTTGCGATTTTTGCCAGCATGCCCGTTATGGTTGCAGCTGCGCAACCATCTATCCAGGAGTCCGTGGAAGATCTACCGTTGGGTCCCACGGTTGTGAAGGATCCCGAATCCCCCACCGGCTACACCGTTAAGTTCCTGTATCAGAACGATAAAGCTGAAACCGTGACCTTCGCCGGCGACATTGGCCTGCGCAACTGGGCCGATCCCAGCGATACCAAGCAGTACACCCCGTTCGAGTACGTGCCCGATACCGACCTGGACGGCGATGGCGTCACTGATATCTGCCTGATGCGCAGCGGCGCATTCACCGCGCCCATGGAAAAGCTGGAAAACGGCCTGTGGTACTATGAAGTGCCTATGGCTGCCGGCGCCAACCAGTATTGGTTCTACGTCGACGGCAATACCAATTATATGGTACCCGACCCTGCCAATCATCCCCAGTGGAGCCCCAACAGCAACTGGAATACCAAGAACGCCTACAATGCGGTCTACGTTCCCTACGATGAAAAGCAGGGTAACGAGCTGATGAAGGCCCGGGAAGCCGAGTTGCCCAGAACCGACGGCAAGACCGGCACCTGGTCTTACGTACCCTTCAAGCTGAAGGATACCGACGAGAAGGATCAGTACCTGGCGGTTTACCTGCCCTACGGCTATGATCCCAACCGTGCAGAGCCCTACAAGACCATCTACATGCAGCATGGCGGCGGCCAGGATGAGTCCGACTGGATGGGCATCGGCTCCGTGCAGAAGATCATGGACAACCTGGCGGCCGAAGGCCGGACAGAGCCTGCCGTGATCGTGGCCCCCGGCTCCACCGCAGTGGGCAACATGTGGGGCGGCAACTACGACAATCTGTTCAATATCATCATTCCTTTTGTGGAAAAGAATTACAACGTCTCCACCGAGGCCATGGATCGCGCCTTTGCCGGCCTGTCCATGGGCTCCATGATCACCCAGGGCATCATCAATGCCGACGCCACCAAGTTCGGCTACTATGGTCCTTGGAGCGGCGGTGTCAGCGTGCGCAACACCACCGAAAACCTGGATCAGGTTTACATGCTCTTTGCCGGCGGCCGTTACGACTTCGGCAACCCCAGCGAAACCGCAATTCGCAACGCCCTACAGTACACCGGCGCCAACTACAAGTATGTGGAAGTGGCGGGCGCCCATGACTTCAACACCTGGTGCCAGATGTTCCGGATCTTCCTGGATGAGTATCTGTGGAAGCCCGAAGCGTTTGTCCAGGAAGGCCCCAAGGTGGTGCGGGACGCCGAGTCTCCCACCGGTTACACCGCTCAGTTCGTCTACAAGAACGACGAGGCGGAAACCGTCACCTTTGCCGGGGATATTGGCCTGAAGAATTGGGCCGACACCAGCGATACCAAGCAGTATACTCCCTTCGAGTACAAGCCTGGCTTGATGCGCAGCGGCGCGTTCACCGCTCCCATGGAGAAGCGGGAAGACGGCTACTGGTACTACGAAGTGCCTCTGGCAGCCGGCGCCAACCAGTACTGGTTCTACATCGATGGCAACACCAGATACATGGTGCCCGATCCTGCCAACCATCCCCAGTGGAGCCCCAACAGCAACTGGGCAACCAAGAACGCCTACAACGCGGTCTATGTGCCCTACGATGAGAAGCAGGACTTCGAGCCCATGGCGGCCCGGGCTGCGGAACTGCCCAGAACCGATGGACAGAGCGGCACCTGGTCCTATGTTCCCATCGAGATTGGCGAACGCACCCATTACATGGGCGTGTATCTGCCCTATGGCTACGATAAGGATCGTACCGAGCCCTACAAGACCATCTATATGCTCCATGGCATGGGCCAGGATGAGTCCGACTGGATGGGCATTGGCAGCGTACAGAAGATCATGGACAACTTGGTTGCCGAAGGCAAGGCCGAGCCTGCTGTGATCGTTTCTGTCACCTCCAATAATAATTTCCTGGGCAGCAACTACGCCAACGTGCCCAACGTGATCATCCCCTTTATTGAGGAGAACTACAATGTTTCTGACAAGGCTGAGGACCGTGCATGGGCCGGCCTGTCCATGGGTTCTTCCAACACCCAGAACATGATCAACGGCGGCAAGGCTGCGCTGTTTGGTTACTTCGGGCCTTGGAGCCTGGGCAACAGCGTCAAGAGTACTGCTCCCGACCTGGACAAGACGCACATCTTCTTTGGCGATGGAAGCAATGACTTTGGCAAGCTGAACGCCAACGCAGTCGCCAATCTGGAAACGCTGAGAGAAGCTGGCGGCTATTGCACCTACGAGACGGTCTGCGGTGGCCACGATTTCAACACCTGGTGCCAGCTGTTCCGGATCTTCGTTGAGAAGTATCTGTGGAACCCCGAAGCCTTTGGCGATATGGAAGAGCTGCCGCTGGGTCCCACGGTTGTGAAGGATCCCGAATCCCCCACCGGCTACACCGTTAAGTT
>CAOJND010000182.1 GCA_948439445.1 uncultured Eubacteriales bacterium
GCTCCTGGGTGGGACAGACCATTTTATTTCTCATCGAGCATGAAATTGCCGCTATCAACGCCCACACGAATTTGGACTGCGCCCCCGGCGGGGTAAACGACTGTTTGGCCGCCGCCTTGGGGCTTTCTAAGGTTCAAGTACTCTCCCCTTCCGGCGTAGACGGTCAGGGCCGCCCCTGGGGATTGCTGCGAGGCGGCTTCGTCGCGCCACAAAGCCTGCAAGCATTTCTAGGCGTTGTGAAAGAATCTCTAGGCTGTCAGGGGCTTCGGTACGTGGATGCAGGCAAACCGGTGCGCCAGGTCGCCGTAGGCGGCGGCGCGTGCGCCTCAGAGTTAGGTCTAGTAGCCCAGCAGGGCTATGATACCTTTGTCACCGCCGATGTGAAATATAACCAGTTCTGGGATGCCCAAGCTCTGGGGCTAAATCTAATCGATGCGGGGCACTTCTATACAGAGCAACCCGTTTGCCAGAGCTTGCGGCAAACCTTACAGGCCGCCTTTCCTGCGGTAAACGTTGTTGTCTCCCAGACCCACAGGGATTGCATGAAATTCCTGTGAAAATAGTTGATTTTTACCCCCGAGATATGGTAGAATAAGGTGAATTATTTTGCGGCCTCGCGCCGAATCCATAGAAGGGAAGATTATCATGTCCGGACATTCCAAGTGGCATAACATTCAGAAAACCAAGGGCGCGCAGGATGCCAAGCGCGCTGCCGCGTTCACAAAAATCGCAAAGGAAATGATCGTCGCCGTAAAAGAGGGTGGCGGCAGCATTGATCCCGCCAACAACTCCCGCCTGGCCACCGTCATCACCAAGGCCAAGGCTGCAAACATGCCCAACGATAATATCAAGCGGGTTCTAGAGCGGGCCTCTGGCGCAGGCTCCGGGGATAGCTACGAGTCCATCACCTACGAAGGCTACGGCCCCGGCGGCGTGGCTGTAATTGTGGAGGCCATGACCGACAACCGGAATCGTACGGCAGGCGCTGTCCGGCATCACTTTGATAAGTACGGCGGGAATATGGGCGCCTCTGGCTGCGTGTCCTGGTCCTTTGATCGGAAGGGTGTGCTCGTCATCGACAATGAGGAGGGCGAGTTGGAAGACGACGCTGTTATGATGGACGCCATGGACTGCGGCGCCGACGATTTTGAGGCGGAGGAAGATTGCTTCACAATCTATACCACCACCGATGATTTTAACGCTGTGGCCGACGCCATGGCCGCCAAGGGATACACCTTTGCCTCCGCTCAGATTGAGATGGTTCCTCAAAACTATCAAAAACTGGAAAAGGAAGAGGACGCGGTCAACATGGAAAAGATGCTGGATCTTTTTGAGGATGACGACGACATCCAAAACGTCTGGCACAATTGGGAGCGGGACTAATCGCATATGTTTTTTCCTCCGGAGCATGCTGTGTGCATGCTCCGGAGGTTTGATTTTCTTTCGCATCTGGTCCAATCCACGGGCATTTTTTAGCCCTTTACTGCGCCCATGGTGATTCCCTTGGTGAAATACTTTTGGAATATTAGAAAAATAGTTAGAATTGGTATCGCTGCCACAGCAGCGCCCGCCATGATTAGGCCAAAATCTGTGGCGTTCTCCGCTTGCAGCTTGGCAATGCCCAGGGAGATGGTCAACTGGTTCGTACTCGAAAGCATAATGAGCTGGAGGAAGTAGTCGTTCCAAGTGTTGATAAATGAGAAAATCGCCAAGGCCCCGATTCCCGGTTTGACCATGGGAACTACCACATTCCAAAAGCTACGTGCCTCCCCCGCCCCATCCATCCGCGCAGCCTCCAGAACCTCTTCTGGAACGCCGCTACAAAATTGCTTCATCAAAAATACGCCAAAAGGCCAGCCCGCCAACGGTAGAATCACTGCCCAGGCGGTATTGTACAGGCCCAGGCTGGACATCTCCCGCAACAGCGGTATTAAAATCACTTGCTTAGGCAGCGCCATGGCGCAGATAATCAGCCCAAATAGCAGCCTCCGGCCCGGAAATCGCTTTTTTGCCAGTGCGTAGCCCGCCATGGTAGCGGTGAGGCAGGTCAGTGCCATAGAAGCTGCCGCTATCCATACGGTGTTGAAAAGCCAACGTAGTGCCGCCGGAACCATAGGACCAGTAATGGCATACGAGGTCCAGGGAAGCTTCCACTGAAACAGCGCCGTTTTCTGACGGCGAAACAGGGCCTCATAGTTGGAAAGCACCCATTCTGAAGGCCACCATTGAGGCGTAACTGCGTGGATGTCGGCCTTGGTTTTAAACGAGCCGGTAATAATCCAGTACAGCGGAAAGAAAAACAGAATGGCCAACAGCACAATCAGAATCATACCGAGGATAGAAGACGGGGCTTTGCTTCGTTTTTTCATTTCATCCCTCCTCACGCTCGGGGTTTGCCCAGCCGGAACTGAACAGCGGACAAGCCGGCGATTAAGATTGCCAGCACCACGCCCATGGCGCTGCCATAGCCATAGCGATATAGCTTAAATGCACTGTAATAGATCTGGTACATAATGGTATCGGTGCTATGCTCCGGCCCCCCAGAGGTCAGCAGCTGAATCAATGCAAAGCATTGGAAGGAGTTGACGGTGGTAATGATGAGAATATACAATGTGGTGGGCATGATCTGATGCCATTTAATCCGCCAGAAAACCTGTGCTGGTTTGGCGCCATCTACCTGGGCTGCCTCGATCAAAGAATGATCCACATTGTCCAGGGCAGAAACATACAACACAATGGGCTGCCCCACCGAGGTGGTCAGTAATATGAGGATGATGCAGCCCAAGGCATAGCTCGGATTGCCCAACCAATTGATATTCTGATCCAGCACTCCCAGAGACTTACCCAAATAGTTGAATATTCC
>CAOJND010000183.1 GCA_948439445.1 uncultured Eubacteriales bacterium
CCGGGAGGAAATTCAAGCCGCCTTAAATCCGGCGGCCTTTACCGGCCGGGCCGCCAGTCAGGTAACTGTGTTCCTGGAAGAAGTGGCGCAGCCCATGATCCACCGGTATGGGGATTTGGATGTCAGTGTTGAGCTAAAAGTTTAAGGAGGAAAAATTATGAATGAGTTCTCTTTGAAATATGGTTGCAATCCCAACCAAAAGCCGGCAAAAATCTACATGGCCGACGGCTCCGATTTGCCGCTTCAAATTCTAAATGGGCGGCCGGGCTATATCAACTTTTTGGACGCTCTGAACGCCTGGCAGCTGGTGAAAGAGCTGAAGGAGGCCACGAAACTTCCCTGCGCCACCTCCTTTAAGCATGTCTCTCCCACCTCTGCGGCAGTGGGTCTTCCGTTGCCGGAGGATCTGAAAAAGGCCTGCTTTGTAGACGACGTGGAAGCTCTGGATGAAAATCCCCTTGCCTGCGCCTATGCCCGGGCAAGAGGCACCGACCGGATGTGCTCGTTTGGCGACTGGGTGGCGCTGTCGGATCCATGCGACGCTCTGACTGCCAGCTTGATCGCCCGGGAGGTCTCCGATGGGGTCATCGCCCCCGGCTACACCCCGGAAGCGCTGACCATTTTAAAAGGCAAGCGCAAAGGCAACTATAATGTGGTGCAGATCGATGAAGCCTATGTGCCCGCCCAGCAGGAGGAAAAGCAGGTGTTCGGCATCACCTTCCAGCAGGGGCGAAATAACTTTGAAATCGGAGCAGAATTGCTGAAAAATGTGGTGACCGAACACAAAGACCTGCCGGAAAGCGCCCAGCGGGATCTGATTGTCGCGCTCATCACCCTGAAATACACCCAGTCCAACTCCGTCTGCTTTGCCTTTGACGGACAGGCCATTGGCGTGGGCGCTGGGCAGCAGTCCCGGATCCACTGCACCCGGCTGGCCGGCTCCAAGGCGGACACCTGGTTCTTGCGGCAGCATCCCAAAACCCTGGCGCTCCCCTTCCGGCCGGATCTGGGCCGTCCCAACCGGGACAATGTCATCGACGGCTATATCAACGGCAACGAAGAGGATGTATGCGCCGAGGGCAACTGGCAGAAGTATTTCACCCGCCAGCCGGAGCCGCTTACCCCCCAGGACAAGGCCCAGTTCCTGGCCTCCCGGCAGAACGTGGCCCTTGGCTCCGACGCTTTCTTCCCCTTCCCGGACAATATTCAGCGGGCGGCGGCCTCCGGCGTGCGTTATATCGCCCAGCCCGGCGGTTCCATTCGAGACGATCTGGTGATTGACTGCTGCAACCGCATGGGCATTGCCATGGCCTTCACCGGGATGCGGCTATTCCACCATTGAGGAGGACGCGGCGATGACAATTCTGTTGATCGGCGGCGGCGGCCGGGAGCACGCCATTTTGCGCAAGCTCCGGGAAAATCCGGCGGTTACCTGTGTCTACGCGCTGCCTGGAAACGCCGGCATGGCGGACGAAGCCCAGTGTGTAAATATTTCCGCCACAGATCTAGATGGTATTGTGGCATTTGCGAAGGATCACCCCATTGATTACGCGGTGGTCACCCCCGATGATCCGCTGGTGCTTGGCTGCGTGGACCGGCTGACGGAATTGGGCATTCCCTGCTTCGGTCCCACGGCCAAAGCCGCCGCCATTGAGGGTAGCAAGGCTTTTTCCAAGGATCTGATGAAGAAATATGGTATTCCCACCGCCCGATACGAAACATTCACAGACCTGGACGCGGCTTTGGCCTATGTACGCACCCAGCCGGCGCCAATTGTGGTAAAGGCGGACGGCCTGGCACTGGGAAAAGGCGTGTTGATCTGCCAGTCCCAGCAGGAGGCCGCCGCGGCGGTCACCGATATGATGGTCCATGGAAAGTTCGGCAAGAGCGGCTCCACTGTAGTCATCGAGGAATTCTTAGAGGGTCCGGAGGTATCCGTCCTGGCCTTTACCGATGGCAAAACCGTCAAGCCTATGGTGTCTTCCATGGACCACAAGCGGGCCATGGATGGCGACCAGGGTCTAAATACCGGCGGCATGGGCACCATCGCGCCCAACCCCTACTATACTGACACCATCGCAAAGCAATGCATGGAGCAGATCTTCCTGCCCACCATCCAGGCCATGAACGCCGAGGGCCGGCCCTTTACAGGATGCCTGTATTTCGGCCTGATGCTGACGGCGGATGGCCCCAAGGTCATCGAATACAACTGCCGCTTCGGTGATCCGGAAACCCAGGTGGTGCTTCCCCTGCTGGAAAGCGATCTGCTGACCATTATGCGCTCCACCACCAACGGCACTCTGGCTGATACCGAGGTGCGCTTTGCGGACAAGGCCGCCTGCTGTGTGGTTACGGCTTCACAGGGCTATCCCCTCCACTATGAAAAGGGCTTCCCTTTGACCATGACGGAGGAAGCCCGGGCCCACACCTTTGTGGCGGGCGCCAAGCTGGAAAATGGAAAGCTGGTCACCTCCGGCGGCAGGGTCGCCGGTACCACAGCGGTTGCACCTACGCTGGCGGAAGCCATCCGGCAGGCCTATACCCTGGCGGACGGGGTGCAGTTTGCCAACGCCTATCGCCGGTCCGACATCGGCCAGCGCGCCTTGCAGGCACTGTAATTTTTCAGGAGGTTATCCATGGTTTATCGAGTTTTTGTAGAAAAAAAGCCGGGTCTTGCCGAAGAAGCCCAGAAGCTGCTGCGGGAAGCCAGAGAGCTGCTGCAAATCAAGGGCCTGACCGGCGTGCGGGTGCTAAACCGGTATGATGTGGAGCATATCACGCCGGAGCTGTTCCAATATGCTGTGCGCACCGTATTCTCCGAACCCCAGCTGGACGATGTGTCCGACA
>CAOJND010000184.1 GCA_948439445.1 uncultured Eubacteriales bacterium
CTCTGCAAATGCTGCCACAGTTGCTTACCGCTGCCAAAGCAGTAGCAGACATTCAAGCGCAAATCTGGATTCTGACTGCCACCTCTGGCGACACCGGCAAGGCCGCGTTGGCTGGATTTCAGGATGTGCCTGGAGTTGGGGTCTGTGTGTTTTATCCCCATGGGGGCGTGTCCGCCGTCCAGCGGGCGCAGATGGTAACCCAGCAGGGGCGCAATGTGGCGGTGTGCGCTGTGAAGGGGAATTTTGACGACGCGCAAACCGGCGTCAAAGAGATCTTCACCCGCTGTCAGGCAGAAAGCTTGCTGGCACGGCAGGATGTTCTTCTGTCCTCGGCCAACTCCATTAATATCGGCCGTCTGGCCCCCCAGCTCACCTACTATTTTAAGGCCTACCGGGATCTGATAGACAGAGGCGTCATTTCCATGGGGCAAACCGTCAATTTTTCCGTGCCAACCGGAAATTTCGGGGATATTCTCGCAGGCTATTTGGCCAAATGTCTGGGCCTTCCTGTGGGTATGCTGATCTGTGCCTCCAACGCCAATCGGGTGTTGACAGACTTCATCCGCACCGGCGTGTATGACCGGCGCCGGCCTCTGCATAAAACCCTGTCCCCCTCCATGGACATTCTGGTATCCTCCAATTTGGAGCGGCTGCTGTATCTGCTGTCCGGTGGTGATACGGATCTGGTGCGCAATCTGATGGAGAGCTTACACTGCCACGGCCACTATACGGCTCCCACTCCTCTGCTAACCACCATCCAGGAAAATTTTTGGGCAAGCTGCTGCGATGATCCGCAGACCAAAACCGTGATCGGCCGGGTTTGGCAGCAACACCGCTATCTCTGTGATCCTCACACCGCCGCTGGTTGGCAGGCGGCGGAGCAATATCAAACCCAAACCGGGGACCTGCGTCCTATGGTGGTGCTGTCCACCGCCTCCCCGTTTAAATTCCCCAAACCGGTGTTATCCGCCATTGGAATCGCGCCTGCCGGAGATGAATTTCAGCAGATGACGGGTCTGTCCGCCGCCACCGGAATTCCGGTCCCCAAGCACCTGGCGGCGCTTTGCCAAAAGCCAGTACTGCATCCTGATGTGATTGAAAAAGAGGAAATGCTGCCCTATGTCCTGGGGCTTATCCAGAAGAGGAGTACGCTATGAAACGTGTTACCATTCGAGTTCCCGCCACCACGGCAAATCTTGGCCCTGGCTTCGACGCCTTTGGCTGTGCCCTGCGTCTGTATACGGACGTAACTTTCGAAGAAACCGATTCCGGCTTGGAAATCACCGGCTGTGACGAGGCTTTTACTGGTCCAGATAATCTGGCCTATACCTCCTACTGCGCAGTGCTGGCTTCTCTCAGCGAGGAAGTACGGGGGGTGAAAATCCACATTGACGCGCACATTCCCATATGCCGGGGCCTTGGCTCCTCCGCCGCGCTGCTGGTGGCCGGCGCCATGGGCGCCAATGTGCTGCGAGACAGCAAGCTATCCACCCAGGGGCTTCTAAACATCACCAACGCCATGGAAGGCCACCCGGACAATCTGGCGCCCGCTTTTTATGGCGGCCTAACCGCCTCCATGGTCGATAACGGCCTACCGGTAACGGTGAATTTCCCACTTCATCCCGGCTGGGAGTTTTTAGCCTTGATTCCGGATTTTGACCTACCGACTTCCCTGGCCCGTTCTGTCTTACCCGCCAATCTCTCCAGATCCGACGCAGTGTACAACATCTCCCACGGCGCTATGGTGCTAAAAGCCCTGGAGTTAGGGGATGAGAAACTGCTGCGCAACGCCATGCAGGATCGGCTGCACCAGGGGTATCGAAAAAGTCTGATCCAGGACTATGAAAAAATCGAGAGTTTGGTCAGAACCACCGGCGCAGCCTTCTGCCTCAGCGGCGCGGGACCAACTCTGTTGTGTATCACGCAGACGCCAGGACTGGAGGAAAAGTTGGGCGCAAAGCTGCCCACAATTACCACGGCCAACTGGCAGATGCTTCCCCTACATGTGGAGTTCCGGGGTGCTCGTATTGTTCACGCCCAATAGTCGTACAAGCCAATGTGAAACACGTCAAAGCGAGAAAGTACGTTGCTTTGACGTGTTTTCTTGCATTTCGACTGCGGATGGCCAAAAGCTGATATCTCGCTATTGCAAACTTCGTCAAAAAAGTGTATAATAAGAGATCCCAAAGGTCTTAAATACTTAGATAGAAAGGCAGATTACGATGATGCGGGATTTACAGTACATTGTGCTTGGATATCTATGGGGTAGTATCCTTTTCGCCAAGGTATTTGGAATGCTGCTTAAAAAGAAGGATATCACCCAGGAAACAGCAGATCATAATCCCGGCACCTACAACGCCTTTCATAACGGCGGCTTCTGGTGCGGTGTGCTCACCCTGTGCGCAGATCTTCTAAAAGGATTCCTCCCGGTCCATTTTTACTTAAAAGGAGATGTCACCACGGCGCTGGCGCTGGTCATTGCTGCGCCGGTAATCGGGCATGTTTTTTCCCTATTTCATCATTTTGCCGGTGGCAAAGGCGTTGCTACCACTTTCGGCTGTCTTTTGGGCCTGCTGCCGGAATACCGTCCAGTGGGATTATTGGTGTTGGCTTTCCTTTTCTTTTCCATTGTTGTTCGGATCTTTCCCCACTCTTTCAGGACCTTGGTTGCCTATGGATGCGCTGAGATTGCCATGTTGCTGTTCTTGAAAAATACGTCCATTTTAATTGGATTTACCCTGATTTTACTGTCCGTCTCCTTCCGGATGGTGACAAGCAAAGAAGAAAAAAAACCATTTGAGGTGGAGCTTTTATGGATGCGCT
>CAOJND010000185.1 GCA_948439445.1 uncultured Eubacteriales bacterium
AGGAAAAATTGGACGGGGAATGGTATTAGAAACCCTACATTTAGAAAATTAGACGTAGTCTTTGGAGTGGCGCTGCATTGGCAGCACCACTCCAATACTTCAAACTGTCGAAAACACCCAATGGGGAAAAAAGGAATTGCAGGCCGTGCCGCGCATAATGCATATAATTGCGAATACGATGTATTTTCCGCCATGTACATGTTGCGCTAGAACATGGTTCGACTTATTTCGCCGCTGGTGGACAGCAAACGCTTCGATGCTCGACAGATGACGGTTTTGGCGATACCCTAGAGAACAATGCCCAGTGGGCAATTGTCAATATGGTGATGCATATGGAACAGAAGATTTATTCAATTAGTCATGTCAATGAATATATCCGCTCCATGATGGAGCAGGACAGGATGCTGGTCTCCTTGGCGGTGCGGGGAGAGATCAGCAATTATAAAGTCTATCCCTCAGGGCATCATTATTTTACCCTAAAAGATGAGACCTCTGCGTTGCGCTGTGTCATGTTTAAATCCAGCGCCATACGGCTGCGGTTCCGACCAGAAAATGGCATGAAGGTGATTGCAATGGGGCGAATCTCCGTCTTTCCCAGGGATGGGGTGTATCAGCTTTACTGCACTGCCATGGCGCTGGACGGGGTAGGGGATCTTTACGCAGCTTTTGAGCAATTAAAGAAGAAGCTAGCGGCCCAGGGGCTGTTTGACCAGGGACACAAAAAGCCACTCCCCAGATATCCTGGCGTCATTGGAATTGTCACCAGCGAGGCTGGAGCGGCGGTTCATGACATGCTACGGATTCTGCGCAAGCGATATCCATTGACCAGTGTGCGGCTGTTGCCGGTGCGGGTGCAGGGGAGCGAGGCACCGGGAGAAATCGCCGCAGCAATTGGCTATGCGAACCATTACCATCTGGCAGATTTGTTAATTGTGGGAAGAGGCGGCGGTTCCATTGAAGATCTATGGGCGTTTAATGATGAGCGGGTTGCCCGGGCAATCTATGATTCCCAGATACCTGTTATTTCGGCGGTGGGCCATGAACCAGATGTGACCATTTCCGACTTTGTGGCGGATTTGCGGGCAGCTACTCCGTCCAACGCCGCAGAACTGGCGGTGCCGGATCAAGATGCCCTGCGGCAGAGCTTGGACTCCATGACCGCCGCCATGTCCACGGCGCTGCTGCGGCAATTGAAGGGGGCTAGGCAGCATTTGAACACCCTCTGCGCCAGCCCGGCACTGACACGCCCAGAAACCTATGTGCAGCAGCGGCGGGAAAATTTTCAATTTTGGAATGCCCGGCTCTTGGCTGCCCAAAATCAAAGCCTTGGCCGGCAGCGGCAGCGCTTTGTGGGGCTAACTGCCAAGCTGGACGCCATGAGTCCATTGAAGGTGCTGACACGGGGCTATGCCATTGCGCAGGCGGGCAATGGGGAAGTACTCTATCATGTCAGCCAGGCAGCACCAGGGGACGCCATATCAGTTCGGTTACAGGACGGCGTGATCCACGCCACCGTATTAGAAGGGGAGGAATTGCCCAATGAATGAAAAAAATGCAACATTTGAGGCCTCTATGCAGCGGCTGGAGCAAATTGTCCGGGCCTTGGAACGGGGGGAGACTCCGCTGGAGGAATCTTTGCAGCTGTTTCAGGAGGGGACCGCCTTGGTACAAACCTGCGGCAAACTATTGGATGAAGCAGAGTTGAAGCTGAAAAAGGTAACGCCGGCTGCCGACGGCAGCCCAATGGAAGGAATATTTATAGATGAAGCAGGCATTTGAACAGCAGGCTGATGCATACCGAGATCAAATAGAGCGTTATCTGGACCGGCAATGCTTTCAATATCCATTAGAGCCGCAGGCACGACTGTTCGAGGCCATGCGCTATAGTTTGCTGGCCGGGGGAAAGCGGCTGCGGCCGGTGTTTGTAATGGATTTTTGCCGCATGTGCGGTGGGGATTGGAAAGCCGCCGTTCCTTTTGGCGCGGCTTTAGAGATGGTGCACACGTATAGTCTGATCCATGATGATTTACCCTGCATGGATAACGACGATTATCGCCGGGGCCGGTTGACCAATCACAAGGTCTATGGAGAAGCCATGGCAGTGTTGGCGGGAGATGGTCTGCTGACGGCGGCTTTTGGCTGCTTGGCGCAGGCTGATTTTCCCGCGCAGGCTAGAATTCAGGCGGTAGAGATTCTCAGCCGGTGTTCCGGCTGTTTGGGCATGATAGGCGGTCAAGTGTTGGATATCCAGAGCGAGCAGCGTCTTTGCACAGAGCAAGAGGTATTGGACATCCAAAGCCGGAAGACCGGCGCTTTGATCCGGGCAGCTTGCCAGCTTGGTGTGGTAGCCGGCGGCGGAAGCAAAGAGCAGCTCCAGTTTGCGGCAGAATTTGCGGTGCATTTAGGACTTGCCTTTCAAATCCGGGACGATATGCTTGACCGCATTGGAGATGCGCAGACCATGGGAAAGGCCACGGGAATGGACGGGCAGAAGAATACGTTTGTACGCCTGTATGGGTTGGAGCGGTGCGATCAGCTGGTGCGTCAGCATACGCAGCAGGCAATTATGGCACTGAAACACTTTGATTGTTCGGAATTTATGAAGGCGTTGGCGCTGGAGCTGACGAACCGGAAGTGTTAAGATGTGCGGATATTTTGTCATGGAAGAAAGATGGGAAGCGTAAACTGTGGAAAATCAGAAGGAAGAAGCAAAATTTATCCAGATGACCCAGCAGCCTTTGGAACCGCTGATCTGTAAGCTGGCAGTACCAACCATGATCAGTATGCTCATCACCAATGTCTACAACATGGCCGACACATTT
>CAOJND010000186.1 GCA_948439445.1 uncultured Eubacteriales bacterium
ACCAGATCCGTGGCATCTGCAAAGCATCCACTCGACAGTGCGGTGACCGGAAGACCGGCCACAGAATCGGGTACGGTCAACTGACTGCCGGAATACTGCTCCGGCTGAAAGGAAAGCGCGCCGTCAGCCGTTACCGTTAGCCAATTCGCCTGGGAATCGACAACTGACTGTGCGAAATAGACCGGATCGGGAAGCAGTGCGTAGCATAAAACTCCAAGCAATACAATTGCCAGCAGTACCACCAGCGCCACCGGGACGGAGCGTTTTCCAGCCGCGTTTGCCGCCTGGAAAGCCTGCGGTGTAACAGCGGCAGACCCATCCTCCGGCTGTGCTTGTGCCGGCGGTTGTACGGCCGGTTCTTCTGCAAACGCTTGGTCGGACGGGGTGGCAGCCGGAAGCTCCGGACTGGGAATCTCTTGGGGCGCCTCTTCCGGAAGCAGCGGCATGGGCTCTACCAAAACAGGCTGGGAAGACGCAGGCGGCGTGATTTCCTCTGAAACAAGATGTAGTTTCGCGCCGCATAGATGACAAAAACGAGCGCCCTCCGGGCAACGGGCACCGCACTGGGAACAATACATAAACTTTCCCCCTTTGATAGAGCTACTATATCACAGCTTTCGCGACGTTGCAACCGTTTTCCACTTGCAATGGGGAAAATCCCATGATACCATAGAAAATAGGAGGCGATAGGGTGAAGGATATTCCAATTTTTCAATCGCAGCATGGGGTGGCCAGTCTGATTTTACGTCAGATCCCCTACCGGCAGGAGGCCTATGTGCGCTTCCAGGCGGTGGAGCGGCTGGAGCCGCTGGTGAAAGACTGCGTGTCGTTTTGCAGGGCCTGCGGTGCGGAGCGTATTTTTGGCGCCGAAGTGGAGGGATTGGAGCACTACCCAATGGAAACGGAAATTTGGGTGATGGAGAGACAGCGAAGCGCTCTGCCCCAGACCCAGGCGGTTCTTCAACCGGTGCAGGACCTGGACAGGGCCGCCTGGCAGGAGATTTATAACCGCGCCATGGCCACGGTCCCCCATGCGGCGTTGCTGCCGGAGTGGGGACAGGATCGATCCCCGGAAAACTGCTTTTTTATCCATCGATTCGGGGAACGTCTGGGTATTGGGGCGACGGAGAGAAACACCATTTTGGCAGTGGCAGCGTTGCAAAAAGGCTGCGGAGCGGACCTGGTGGCGGCACTGGCCTCGTCCATATCCGCGCCAACGGTGCGGTTGGAGGTGGCCTCTGCCAACCAACGGGCTGTAAGGCTTTACCAAAGGCTGGGCTTTGCGCAGACGAAGCTGTTGGACCGGTGGTATGAACTAGGCGCGGAGGTGTCAAGGAAAAATACTTGACAAAGTGAAAGATATGGTGTATGATATTCAAGTGTCAAGGCGGATGCCTTGACAGAGGAGGCCTGGGGATGGAAGCGTTTGAAATCACATTGCTGCTTGATTATTATGGCGAGCTTCTGACCCAGCGGCAGCAGACCTGCCTGGATCTGCGTTACAACCAGGATTTATCCCTGGCGGAGATTGCGCAGGAGCTTGGGGTGACCCGCCAGGCCGTTCATGAAAACATCAGCCGGGCGGAGGAGCTGCTGCGGCGGATGGAGGAAAAGACCGGCTGCATTCGCCGGGACCGGCAGTGCCGCCGGGTTTTGCAAAAGATTCGAGAGGCCGCCGACCAGCTTCAGGTGTATCCGGACCCGGCGGTTGCCGGCCTGGGGCAGCGGATTCTGTCCGCCGCCAATATGATTGAGGAGTAGACAATGGCATTTGAAGGCTTAACTGAAAAAATTTCCGCAACCTTCAAAAAGCTGCGGGGCAAGGGCCGTCTGAAAGAGACGGATGTAAAGGAGGCCATGCGGGAGATCCGAATGGCGCTGCTGGAGGCCGACGTCAGCTATAAGGTTGTAAAGGATTTTATTCAATCTGTCACAGAGCGTTGTATTGGCGCCGACGTGCTGGAGTCTCTGACCCCGGCGCAGATGATTGTAAAGATTGTCAATGAAAACCTGACCCAGTTGATGGGCAGCGACATTAAGCACATCACCACCAACCCCAAAGGACCCACGGTTGTGATGCTGGTGGGGTTGCAGGGCGCTGGTAAAACCACCAATGGCTCCAAGTTGGCCGGGCTGATGAAGCGCCAGGGTAAAAACCCGCTGCTGGTGGCCTGTGATATCTACCGCCCCGCCGCCATCGAGCAGCTGAAGGTCTGCGGTCAGAAGCTGGGGATCCCGGTTTTTGAAATGGGCCAGGAGAATCCGGTGAAAATCGCGGAAGCGGCGGTGCTGTATGCCCGGCAGCGTGGCCATGATATGGTATTTCTGGATACGGCTGGCCGGCTGCACGTGGATGAGGCGCTGATGGAGGAACTGAAAAACATCAAGGCCGCCGTCCATCCCGATGAGATCATGCTGGTGGTGGATGCCATGACCGGCCAGGATGCGGTGAACGCGGCCCAGAGTTTTAACCAATGGCTGGATATCGACTCGGTGATGCTGTCCAAATTGGACGGCGACGCCCGGGGCGGCGCGGCGCTCTCTGTCCGGGCGGTTACCGGTAAGCCGATTAAATTTGCCGGCATGGGAGAGAAGCTGGAGGACATCGAGCCGTTCCATCCGGACCGGATGGCGTCTCGAATTTTGGGCATGGGCGACGTGCTGACGCTGATTGAGAAGGCGGAGCGGGCGTACGATGCCAAAAAGGCCGCCGAGATGGAGGAAAAGCTGAGATCCAACCGGTTTACCCTCCAGGATTTCTATGAGCAGATGGTTCAGATCAAGA
>CAOJND010000187.1 GCA_948439445.1 uncultured Eubacteriales bacterium
ACCGCTAAAAATAACGTGGTGCGGATTTTGGGCGTGACGGAAAAAGAGAAAAATCGTGACCGCCAGCAGGGGGCGAGATAACGATTTTTCCTTTCCCTGCGGGTAACAGCAGACGCCGGAGGCGGCTTAAAAAACCGGGCGCTGGTGCGCCCGGTTTTACAGGGGTTTGGGGGCGGTCAGCCACCAACAAGCACGCGCCGGGTATATACCGGCGCATTGCTTGCCACTACTAAAAAGTCTTAATTTTATCAACCCAAGCGTTGTTTGAAATCCGCATATCCAAAGGTTCGCAGACGTTGCAGTTTTCCGCTGTCATGTAAGACAAATATGTCTGGCAGTGGCATACCATTGAACGTATTGTTCTTACAGGTGGTATAGATCGCCATATCGCCAAACAGGAGAAGATCGCCCTCCCGCAACGGCGCGGCGAAACTGTAATCTCCGATAATGTCCCCGGCAAGACAGGTAGGCCCGCCCAGGCGGAAGGCGTGCGGCAGCGCCTCCGGTTTTCCCGCGCCATACAGCGGCGGACGGTAAGGCATCTCCAAAACATCCGGCATATGGCAGGCTGCGCTGGCGTCTAATATGGCAATCTGTATTTCGCCGTTTTGCAGCACGTCCAGCACTCTGGCCGCAAGATAGCCCGCATTCAACGCGCAGGCTTCCCCCGGTTCCAAATAGACTTGAACATCCCATTTTTCCTGTGCCGCATTGACGCACCGTTCCAACCGGGGAATATCATATCCCGGACGGGTGATATGATGCCCGCCGCCGAAGTTGAGCCATTTCATCTTGGGAAGCACATCGCCGAACCGCTCCTCTACAGCTCTCAGCGTGACATCCAATGCGTCAGCATCTTGCTCACAAAGGGTATGGAAATGTAAGCCGTCCAAAAGGGCCAGCAGCTGCGGTGTAATCCCTGCGTCCCATTGAGTGCGGGTAGTTCCCAAGCGGCTGCCGGGAGCGCAGGGATCATAGATGGCATGTCCTTCCTGAGTAGAACACTCCGGATTGATGCGCAGACCGATGCTTTTTCCGGCATCTCTGGCGAGGGGACCGAACCGCTCCAGCTGACGCGGGGAGTTGAACACGATATGATCCGCATATTCCAGTAGTTCCTCAAATTCATCCGCCCGATATGCTCCGCAGAAAACATGGACTTCTTTTCCCGGCATTTCCTCCCGGCCTAACCGGGCCTCATACAGCCCGCTGGCCTCTGTCCCAGCCAGATAGGGAGCCAGAACAGGATACAGGCTGTAATTAGAAAACGCTTTCTGCGCCAGCAAAATTTTACAGCCGGTGCGCTCCGCTACTCCCGCCAAAATTTCACCGTTCCGGAGGAGCATGGCATCATCCAGGATGTAGCATGGTGTGGGCAGTTCGCCAAACAGTTCTTGCGGGGACAAACCGCCCAGGCCCGTGAAGGCTGGGCGGCTTTCTTTCATACCGCAATTTTCCATCAATCCACCAGGACCGGCGTCCGGCTCTCGCTCCTGGGCAGACCGTACTTATCCAGCGCAGTCAGGAAGGGATCAGGATCGAACTCCTCCACCGTGTAGACTCCCGGCTTGCTCCATTTCCCGGTCAGCAGCATCAGCGCACCGCACATGGCGGGTACGCCGGTGGTATAGCTGATGGCCTGACTGCCCACCTCCCGGAAGCACTCCTGGTGGTCGCAGACATTGTAGATGTAATAGGTCTTGTCTTGACCGTCTTTCTTGCCGGTAAAGATGCAGCCGATGTTGGTTTTTCCCTTTGTCCGGGGACCCAAGCTGGCCGGATCGGGCAGCAGAGCTTTCAGAAACTTGATCGGTACGATCTGCTGTCCCTCAAATTCCACCGGGCTGGTGGACAGCATCCCCACATTCTCCAGGCAGCGCATATGATCCAGGTAGCTCTGTCCAAAGGTCATAAAGAAGCGGATGCGCTGTACCTCCGGAATATTCAGAGCCAGACTCTCAATCTCCTCGTGGTGGAGCAGGTACATATCCTTGCGGCCCACCTGGTCGAAGTCGTATTCCCGCTTGATGCTCATAGGGGGGATTTCCACCCAGTGTCCGTCCTCCCAATAGCTTCCGGGAGCGGAAACCTCCCGCAGATTGACCTCCGGGTTGAAGTTGGTGGCGAAGGCGTAGCCGTGGTCGCCGCCGTTGCAGTCCAGAATGTCTATGGTGTCAATGGCATCGAACTCATGCTTCTTGGCATAGGCGCAGTAGGCTTGGGTCACGCCGGGATCGAAGCCGCAGCCCAGCAACGCCGTCAGACCCGCTTCCTCGAATTTCTTCCGGTAGGCCCACTGCCAACTGTAGTCGAAGTAGGCGGAGAAGCCTGCCTCCTTGCACCGCTTTTCATAAATGGCCCGCCATTCCGGATCATCTGTGTCCTCCGGCTCGTAGTTTGCGGTGTCCATGTAGTTGACCCCGCAGGCCAGACAGGCATCCATAATGGTCAGGTCCTGATAGGGCAGGGCGATGTTCATCACCAGATCGGGTTTGTATGCGCGGATGAGGTCAATGACCTGCCGCACATCATCCGCATCCACCTGGGCGGTGGTGATTTTGGTAGCGGTCTTTGGCGCCAGCTCTGCGGCCAACTTGTCGCACTTGGATTTCGTGCGGCTGGCAATGCACAGTTCGCTAAACACCTCGCTGACCTGACAGCATTTGTGGATGACGACGGACGCTACACCGCCGCAGCCAATAACAAGAACTTTGCTCATGTTGGGTAATCTCCTTTATCAAAATTGGTTTTTATATAAAGCGAGAATCAA
>CAOJND010000188.1 GCA_948439445.1 uncultured Eubacteriales bacterium
GAAGAGGAGATTGCCGACTGCGCCAGCCCGGAGCTGTCGGATATTCGCCGCCATATGCGGTTGCAAAGCGGCAAAATCCGGGAGACGCTGCAAAAGGTGATTTCCTCTCCCGCTTATGCCAAATTTTTGCGGGAGCCGATCATCACCATTCGCCAGGGACGGTATGTGGTACCGGTGAAAAGCGAATGCCGCAATGATGTGCCCGGTATGATACACGACGTCTCCGCCACAGGCTCCACCTTTTTTATCGAACCCATGTCGGCGGTAAATGCCAACAACGCCATGCGGGAGTTGGAAATCAAGGAGAAAAAGGAGATTGAGCGGATTTTGGCAGAGATGTCCGCAGAGGCAGCGGCTCACCGGGAAGATATCTCATTGAATTTCACCCTACTGGTCCAGTTGGACGTGATCTTTGCCAAGGCCAGGCTGGCCTATCAGATGCGGGCCTGGGCGCCTTTGATGAACGATCAGGGCAAGGTGGAGCTGCGCAACGCCAGACATCCGTTGATTGACCCGAAAAATGTGGTCCCCATCTCTTTGCGGCTGGGAACAGATTTCGACACCATGATTGTCACTGGTCCCAACACCGGCGGCAAGACTGTAACATTGAAAACAGTGGGCCTATTGACGCTGATGGCGGAGTGCGGCCTGCATGTTCCGGCAGGGGATGGAAGCTGCCTGTCCACCTTTGACGCTGTTTTGGCGGATATTGGAGACGAGCAATCCATTGCCCAAAGCCTGTCCACCTTTTCCAGCCACATGCGTACCATTGTGGACGTGGTGGCCCAGTGCGACGACCGGACACTGGTTCTATTCGACGAGCTTGGCGCGGGTACGGATCCCGTAGAGGGGGCTGCGCTGGCCACGGCGCTGATCGAATTCTGCCGAAAGCTGGGGAGCCGAGTGGTTGCCACTACCCATTATGCCGAGCTAAAGCTATACGCCATGCGAACAGCGGGTGTGATCAACGCCTCCTGTGAATTTGACGTGGAGACACTACAGCCCACCTATAAGCTATTAATTGGCATCCCAGGCAAATCCAACGCTTTTGCCATTTCCCGAAAGCTGGGGCTAAGCGAAAGCATTTTGAAAGAAGCTTCCGATCTGGTGGGAAAAAGCGATAAGGATTTTGAGGATGTGTTGTCCCAACTGGAGCAGCAGCGCCAGCAGATGGAAAGTGCTAGAGTGGAGGCGGAGCGTCTGCGGCAGGAAACCGCCCGGATCAAACAGCAGAGCGAGCAATACAATGCCCAGCTGCAAAAGGAACGGGAGAAAGCGCTGGAAAAAGCCCGCCGGGAAGCAAAGGAAATTATCGACGACGCTAGACGCACCGCCAATCAGGTTTCCGACGAGCTAAAAGCGCTTCGCAAGCAACTGCAAGATACAGCCGACGCCCAAGGCGTCAACCAGCGCCAGGCGGAGCTACGGCGAACCTTGAATGAGGCGGAGGACAAGCTGCACATACACAACAGTGTAGCACAGCGGCCTACGCCCACTAGGGAGATTCTGGTGGGGGATACGGTGGAGCTGATCAAGCTGGGGGCAAAAGCCAGCGTGTTGGCTATTCAAAAAGATGGCACCTACCAGCTCCAGGCGGGTATTCTCAAGCTGACGGCAAAGAAAGACGAGATCTATCTGCTAGAAAATGCAAACCAATATGCGCCCAAGCAGCGCCCGGCCCACTCCGGCAAGGAGATGAAGATGACGGCAATGGCCTCGGAAATTGACCTGCGGGGCATGGATACCGTGGAGGCCATCTGCGTTTTAGACCGGTACTTGGACGAAGCGATGCGCTCGAACCTAAAGTCTGTGCGGATTATCCATGGCAAGGGCACCGGTGCGCTGCGTAGCGCGGTACAGCAGGATTTACGGAAAAACAAATATGTGAAAAAGTTCCGCCTGGGCGTTTACGGTGAAGGCGAAGATGGGGTCACCATTGCGGAATTTTCCTAACGGTTCGGTTTTTGGGACCTGAACCGTTGGGAAACACAAATTTGTTTGGTAAAAATACAGAATTCCGGTTGACTTTTTTTTGAAATTTGTTATGATATAGTTATGAATACTGCGGGTTTTTGGACGCGCAGATCATGAGAGGAGATGTGCTTATGTACAGTAAGGAAATTGTCGTCCGCTGCGAGTCGGGACTACATAACAAACAGGTCACCTACTTTGTTCAGAAAGCCAATGAGTTTAAAAGCAGCATCTGGCTGGAATCCGATAACCGGAAAATGAACGCCAAAAGTTTGTTGGGCATCATGTCCCTGGGGATCGTCACTGGCACAACGGTTACCTTGGTGGCCTCTGGCCCTGACGAAACAGAGGCTGTGAACGCTTTGGAAGAGCTGCTCCAGAAGGACATCTACTGATTCATTGAAATCCGTGACCACCTCGATGCCGTCGCATTGGGGTGGTTGCTTTTTGGGAGAACCGCTATGACATTTGACCAGTTGAAGGAAAAAGCCCTGACCCTGCCGCTTGCGCCAGGCGTATACATCATGCGGGATCGAACGGATCAGGTAATCTATGTGGGCAAAGCGAAAAAACTGAAAAACCGGGTCAGCCAGTATTTCCAGGACACCGCTTCCCATACGCCAAAAACACGAATGATGGTTGGGAAGATCGACCACTTTGATGTGATTATTGCCGCCTCAGAGTTTGAAGCGCTGGTGTTGGAGTGCTCTCTGATCAAACGGTATCTGCCCAAGTACAATATTTTGCTAAAGGATGATAAGGGCTATCCC
>CAOJND010000189.1 GCA_948439445.1 uncultured Eubacteriales bacterium
CCACCCGTCCTTTCAAGGCTGGGGATTATGTGGAGGCCGCAGGCCATGCTGGCGTGGTGATCAATGTCGATATGATCTATACCCATTTGCGTACCCCCGATGGGAAACTGGTCTCCGTTCCCAATAGCACCATGAGCGCCAGTCAAATTTTAAATTATTCCGCTACAGGTCAGCGCCGGGTGGAGATTATCGTGTCCGCTTCCTATGACGCGCCAATGGATCAGGTGCTGGCAGCGCTCCGCCGGGCGGCGATGGTGGAGACCGCCCTGGAGGATCCGGCGGTTTTTGCCGCAGTGCAGAATTTTGGTGACAGCGCTATTGAATATGTGCTCCATGTGTGGACGACGCCGGAAGACTTCTGGGATACCACATTTATGGTGAAGCAGCGGATCAAAGAGGAATTTGATGCCGCCAACATTGAAATGACCTATCCCCATCTGAACGTCCACTTGGATCGCTGACCGAAAAAGGAAAGGCGTTGCATTTTTCTAGCGTATGTGGTAAAATAATATCAGAGAGGTTGCCTGCCAGCGGCGCGGGAAACGTCGGATTTGGTGAATAGAAACCAGCGTTTTGCCGATTTGGAAGCGGATGGATATTCAGCGTGCCGGATTTTTTCGGCACGCTGTACGTTGTCAGCGGCGTCGCGCCTAGGTGGTCTCTTATTTTCATGAGAAAGAAGGTGATTCGGATGGAATTGTCAGAATCGGAACGGCGACGGATTTATGAATTGTTGTGTGGACAGACTGCCTTCGGCGTCTATTCTTTATCGCGATTTGGAAGCTTTTTTACCGATGTGGATATTCGGGCAAAGGACTATGGACTTAAGTTAAAAGATTTGCTTGGCGCCATGTCGGAGTGCATTCAGTTGCTTCCTGAGAAATACAAGGGCATGAAGACTCCCGTCCTGTTTTTTCCCTGGGGCCAGCAGCCACAGGCGCAGAAATCGGAACAGCCGGCGGAGCCGGCCAAATCTCTGGAGCCAGTGGTTGCAGTGCTGCGGGGCGTGATGCCGGTGGGCCAGCCTGTAAAATACCGCCGGGTGTATCTGCTGTTGAAGCGCGCGGGGATTGCGCCAGAGGACTATGGATGTAAAAAACCCTCAGAGCTGATGAAAAAACTGTCGGACTGGGTGGGAATTTCCAGAGATGCGGAGGGAAATCTCTATTACACGCTGCTGGAAACCGCCAATGGGGATCAGATTCCAATTCAGGAGCAAGGCCAACAGCAGGCGGCGCCAGTGGAGACGGTAGAGGAGCCCACGCCTGTGGAGGAAGAGGTGGTTCCTACGGCGGAAGCCGTAAAAGAGGAATCGCAGGAGCAGACACAGCTGGCGGTAGAAGACCAGCCTGTGGTGGCAGCGAAAGAGGACCCTACGGCTCCCCCCAAGGAGGACAAGACGCCTACAGTCTCGGTGCGGGTTGCACCAAAGGCCGCTCTGTCGGCGGCGTCGCGCACGAAGAAGGGAAAGCAATCCCGGCAGCTCCCATCCAAATCTGTAGAGGAAGTCAAACAACAGGAGCAGAAGCTCGATACGGAGCAAGAGCCAAAGATGGAACAGCCCGCTATTGCAGAGGAGCTACCGGCACAGGAACCGGCGACGCCTGTACGCAAGCTGGATCAGAAGGCGCTGGATGACATTCATGCGCTGGTGCTGGAACGATATGAAAAAGCCGGCACGGTGATTAATGCCTATGAGTGCGATGAGTATTTGCGTCCCAGTGGAAATAGTTCCGACCAATTTGGCTATGCCAAGCCCTATCCGCTGTTAAACCAGTTGCCATTTCTGCGTACGCAGAAGCGGATGGGAAAAAGAGGCGTCCTCTACACAGAGTATGTCCTAGAGGAATATCCTCCCGCTGCCCCAGTGGAACCGGCCAAACAGCAGCCACAGGAGGAGCCACAGGAAGAACTGGCTTTGGAGACGGCTCCGACGCCGCTCAACCATTGGCTCTGTCCGCCGGAAAATCATATTTTAAGCAGGCTGTGTGAACACACCGGTTTAGATCGGACCAAGCTATGGAACTGCATTGTGGAAGATTTTAAACAGGCGGTTACTGCTAACCCGCCCCGGCGAGGCCGGCCTGGCACCTGTTGCGGCTATTCGTTTTTGCTTCGCTTCCCAGGTGTAGACGGTGGACTGGTAAAGCTTTTGGTGAAGTCCGAAGATCTGCGTAGTGGTGGCGCCAATGGAAGTGTCCACTGGCAGATTGTAGAAATTGACTACTATTCCCTGATGGAAACCAAGCCCTTTGACCGGCTGGGCCGCTACGCGTATCTGGGGGATGAGGATGTGCAGTGGAGCGGTCTGGCACAAATGGCCCAGCCGGAGCAGTGGTCCACGGCTTCCAGCACCGGAAAATGGCGGTTGTCCATTCTCAACAGTTATATTACCTGCCGGTTTAACCGCCTGTTTCTGCAAAATCGGATTGCCTATTCGCCTGACGGGCAGATGGCGGCGTTCCACACCGGGCTGATGGACCAGCATTACCATGATATTTACGCCTGCTTTTCCCCCAACACCCGTCCGAATCAGCAGAAATGGGCCTTGGATGGCTTTTGCGTACCAGGCGCTGGGCGGCTAGGCAAAAAGCTGGTTATGGATTTTAATCCCTTGCCCCAGAGTGCCAGCTTTATCCACACCTTGGAGGATCTGTATTTCAATAATGACAGACCCATGTTTTTGGATGATCATCATATTTTGG
>CAOJND010000190.1 GCA_948439445.1 uncultured Eubacteriales bacterium
CTCTGCTGCCGCCAGCGCCAGCTTGTAGTCAAAATGGATATCCGCCACCAGCGGCAATTCGCTTTCCGCCGCGATTTGGGCAAAGCCTCTGGCCGCCTCCCGGTTTGGCACCGCCAGCCGGGCAATCTGGCACCCGGCATGCTTTAGCTGGCGCAGCTGTGCCAGGGAGCCTTCCACATCGGTGGTTTTGGTATTGAGCATGGACTGTATGACCACCGGCGCGCCGCCGCCGATGGGAATGCCCCCGACCAAAATCTGCCTCGTCATTTGTTTCACCTCTTAAATAAGTTCAGCACAATGGAAAAGATATCCTTAAACGAAATCACCGCCATAAAGCCCAGCAGCAAAAACATGCCCACACCGTTGAGATAGGCCTCGTATTTGGGGTTAATCTTCTTTTTTGTCACCGCCTCCACAGCCGTGGTCAACAGCAGACAAAACGACCGGCCGCCATCCAGGGCCGGGATAGGCAGCAGGTTCATAACCGCCAGGTTAATCGCCAAAAAGCCCCCGAAAAAGGCCATATTCATCATGGCAACATAGGAACTGCCAGAGGTTTTTACCGTCTGATTGATCTGATTCACAATTCCCACCGGCCCAGAAATATCCTTTAGTCCAGCTTTCCCCGAGAAGAGCATCTGTAAGCTCAAGCGGACAAGGCGCACCGCGTCCACGCTCTCCAGCCATCCCAGCTTTAACGTGGTAAGGAAGGTTTTTTCCTCCATAGTAAAGCTGACGCCATACAGTAGCGCCGTGGTGCCGTCCTCCTGGACAAATTCCTGTTGTACCATCTCTACAGACGGCAACTCTACCCGCTGGCCATCCCGCTCCACCACCACTTGATGAAACTGGCCGGGGTTCAAACTGAGGATCATGGAAAAATCCGACTGGACGTAGATCTTTTCTCCATCCAGCTCCAAAATTCGGTCCCCAACCTGAAGTGCATCGTCTCCAATCAACGTACTCCCCTGCTCATAACCGCTGATGACGGGCACCACATAGCTTTCTCCCGGCGCGTTTACCAGCGTCATCAGCAAAAAGCCCACCAAAAAATTCATGGCAACCCCCGCCAGCAAAATCAGCAGCCGTTTCCACCACACTGCTCTGCCAAAAGCCCGCGGATTATCGCTTTGCTCATCCTCACCTTCCATCGCGCAGAATCCTCCAATGGGAATGCTCCGCAGACTATACTGGGTTTCGCCCACCTGCTTTTTGAATATGACGGGGCCCATAAAAAGGGCGAATTCGTTGACCTGGACATTGCACAGCTTTGCTGTGACAAAATGGCCAAGCTCATGAATCAGAATCAAAAAACTAAACAGTAAAATCGCCAAAAGAATATACATAGGCTTTCCTCCCGCTAAAAATCAATTCGCCGCCCTGGCCACCGCAAGTCTTGCCAGACGATCCGCCTCTAAAATCTGCTCCAAGTCCGGCGTCTTTACATAAGGCGCCGCCTCTACTCCGGTGGACACCAGGCGGTAAATATCATAAAAGCCAATTTCATCCGCCAGGAACATGGCCACCGCCGCCTCGTTTGCCCCGTTCATTGCGGCGCAGGCGGTTCCCCCGGCTTTTGCGCACGCTCTTGCCAAGGCTAAACAGGGAAACGCCTCCAGATCCGGTTTTGAAAAGGTCAGACTTCCCAAAGCTGTCAGATCCAACCGTTCCACCGGGCAAGCCGCTCGATTTGGATAGGTCAGTGCCAGCTGAATGGGCAGGCGCATATCCGGCGCGCCCAGCTGGGCCAGCATCGCCCCGTCCACATATTCTACCAGACTGTGAACGACGCTCTGGCGGTGGATCACCACATCCACCTGTTCTTCCGGCAGGCCATACAGCCGCATGGCCTCGATGACCTCCAGGCCCTTGTTCATCAATGTGGCGCAGTCCACTGTGATCTTGGCACCCATCTTCCAGTTGGGATGCTTCAGGGCGTCGGCTTTGGTCACAGCCTGGAGCTGCGCTCGATCCATCCCATAAAATGGTCCGCCAGAGCAGGTCAAAATGAGCCGTTGAATTTCTCCCCGGTCTTTGTTTCCCATCAGGCACTGGAAAATAGCGGAATGCTCCGAATCCACCGGCACAATCTCAGCTCCATGGGCGCGAACCTGCTCCATCACCAGTTCTCCGGCGCAGACCAGGGTTTCTTTGTTGGCAAGGCCAATGCGCTTGCCCGCGCCAATTGCCGCCAGGGTTGGCTTCAGTCCCACCATCCCCACCACTGCCGTAATCACACAGTCGACAGCTTCCAAGGTTGCCGCCTCAATCAGGCCCGCCTCGCCCCAGCTGATCCGGATATCCATGCCGGAAAGCCGGTCCGCCAGCCGCTCCGCCGCCGCCTGACTGGCCATCACCGCCAGGGTAGGATGAAACTTTTCACACTGCCTGGCCATATGCTCCACATTGGATCCAGCAGTCAACGCCGCCACCCGCACCGGCAAGCGGCTGATTATATCCAAACTCTGCCGGCCGATAGAACCGGTGGAGCCCAAAACACTCACACACTGCATCATACTTTCACCGCCACTGGCAACAGCAACAGAAGAAGCTCCGTTAGCGGCGCCACAAAAATCACCGAGTCAAACCGGTCCAAAATTCCGCCATGGCCTGGGATCAGGGTCCCATAGTCTTTTATCCCGGTCTGCCGCTTCATGACGGAAAAGCTCAAATCCCCAAGCACCCCTATCCCACTGCCTAG
>CAOJND010000191.1 GCA_948439445.1 uncultured Eubacteriales bacterium
GAAATCGTTTGACGGTTGATCCCGTCCGTGGGTTCGAATCCCACCCGCTGCGCCAAAGTAAATGCCCACTTTAGATGCCGTAGGCTAAACGCCTACGGCATCAGTGGTTTCCGGGGATTTTAACCCCCAAATTTTCACCAGTCAAACGGGAGATGTAAATGAGGTTTTTTGAGGAACTGGTGGGGTTCGAACCCTCGTAATACACCATGATACCGAAAAACACCTGAAATTGCCCCAAATTACGGGAGATCCGGAAGGCCGAAACGCGCTGAAAAAGCAAACAAAAAAATCCCTCAAAGCCTTGCGGCTCTAAGGGATTTTCATGGTGGACGCTAACGGACTTGAACCGCTGACCCCCTGCACGTCAAGCAGGTGCTCTAGCCAGCTGAGCTAAGCGTCCGGATGCGGATCGATGTTATGTTACCGCACTTGCGGCGTTTTGTCAAGACTTTTTTCGCTTTCCGGCCGCGGTTTTTTCCGGCCACAAAAAAATTTGTCAAGTTTCACAGACTATGCTATACTATACGGCAGAAAAATCGACAGGAGAGATAGCCATGCCTTCCATCTATCTGGATAACGCCGCCACCTCTTTCCCCAAGCCGCCCGCTGTGGCGGAGGCCATGCTGCGGTATATGCAGGAAAATGGAGCCTCCGTCAACCGGGGGGTGTATGCCTCCGCCCAGGAGGCCGGCATGACCGCGCTGCTGCTGCGGGAAGAATTGTGCCGGCTGTTCCGCCACGGCGATCCGGCCCACTGCGTGCTGACCTCCGGCAATACAATGGGGCTGAACATGGTGCTTCGCGGGTGGCTGCGGCCAGGGGATCACTGTCTGGTCAGCGCCATGGAACACAACGCCGTAATGCGCCCGCTGCAGGCGCTGGCAGAGAACGGGGTGACCTTTGGCCGCGTCCCCTGCGACGGACAGGGCCGGATGGACCCGGAGGACCTCCGGCGGTTGATTCGGCCCAATACCCGGCTGGTACTGATTGCCCACGGGTCCAATGTAGGCGGCGGCGTGCAGGACGCGGCGGCGGTGGGAAAGATCTGCCGCGCCTATGGTATTCCCTTTGTTCTGGATGCTGCCCAGACTGCCGGGCACTGGGAGATCGATTTTGACGGCTGGGGACTGTCCGCCCTGTCAGCGCCGGGGCATAAGGGCCTGATGGGTCCCAGCGGCATTGGGGTGCTGCTGCTTGCTCCGGAGTTTGCCCGGGGACTCACGCCCATTGTGACCGGAGGGACCGGCAGTGCATCGGATTTGGAGGTCCAGCCCATGTATATGCCGGACCGCTTTGAGTCCGGAACACCGAATCTGCCCGGTATTTATGGCTTGGAAGCGGCGGCGGCGTTTATACTGCGTACCGGGGTCCCTGTATTGCAGGCCCATGAGACGGATATGACCGGACGGCTGCTGGACCGGCTCCGGGAGATTCCCTATATCCGCATAGCGGGTCCGCGGGAACGGTACAGCCGGGTGGGTGTGGTATCGGTGGATTTTCAGGAGGCGGACAACGCCGAGGCGGCCTTTCGCCTGGAGAAGGCCTATGGTATCCTGACCCGCTGCGGGCTGCACTGCGCTCCTGCAGCCCATAGAACGCTGGGGACCTTTCCGCAGGGGACGGTGCGCCTCAGCCCGGGGTGGTTTACTACGGCGGCGGAGGTGGATGCAGCTGCGGCAGCGATAGCGGAAATCGCCTGCGGAAAGGGGTTCCGGAAAAATTCTTAAAAAATTTCAAAAAACCTCTTGCAAATTTTCCCGGAGTGTGCTATCTTATTTTAGCTGACATCACTCAGCCAAGGAAACATCCGGGTGTGGCGAAGTTTGGTATCGCGCTTGAATGGGGTTCAAGAGGCCGCTGGTTCGAATCCAGTCACTCGGACCATAAAAAATCCTCGTATTCTTTTGGAATGCGAGGATTTTTGTTAATATGCAGAACTTTTGCGGACACGGCCCAGGTTGTGCTTTCCCTACAGGCCCGCCTGGCGGCCTCCTGCTGCGTGCAGCGCCGCAGATTTGAATAGAATCAAGTTCAAAAGACATCCCGAAAACCTTCAATGGATGGTGACATATGAAAGCATCTCCCGCCAGCAATATGGATGTGAAGCGCCGCAATCGCGCCAATACGCTGCGCTGCATTTTATCCTGCGAGCGCATTTCCCAGATGGAGCTGTCCCAGCAGCTGACCTTGAGCTGGCCGACCATTTTGCAGAACGTGAAGGAGCTGGCCGGGCTGGGGTTTGTGCAGGAGGTCGGGCAGTATGAATCCACCGGAGGCCGCAAGGCAAAGGCGTACGCCCCGGTGAAGGACGCCAGGCTGGCCGTCGGGCTGGACCTGACCCGGAACCATGTGAGCGTCGTGCTGGTGGACCTGAGCGGCCAGGTGGTGCGCTATCAGCGGCAGTCGAAGCCCTTTTCCCTGGAGGACGCCTATTTGCAGGAATTGGGCCGGCTGATCGGACATGTCATGGACGGCGCTTGTACCGGCGAAAAGATTTTAGGGGTGGGGATCTCCTTGCCCGGCATCGTGGACAGCGAGGCCGGTATCCTGCGGTATTCTCATATTTTGGACCTGCGGGATGTGCCCCTCAGCCTGCTGAGCCGCTGCATCCCCTATCCCTGCCGCTTCATCAATGATGCAAACGCCGCTGGATTTGCCGAGATTTATGG
>CAOJND010000192.1 GCA_948439445.1 uncultured Eubacteriales bacterium
ACACCGACAACCTTCGTGCGGTTGGTATTCACGGCGGACGTGGCCAACGGCGTGGACATATAGAGCATACGGCCCCGCTGCCGCAGGGTGGCATTGTTCCAGTTGATGTCCTCATTAGGGCTTCCGCTCCGGGCCTTAAATCCCTTCATGGCCCGCCGGGTCACGCTGGCCCCGGCCTCGCTGTACCCCATTGCTTTGGGGCGTGCGCTGTCTGGTAGCAGTAGGCCGGATTTGGTTTTGTAGTAGATAGCGTCCACCTCCTATGCTGCAATAAAAATGGGTGGCCCAGCTGGCGAAAGGAGCTAACAAACCCCAGCCGGGCCGCCCATGGTAAAGCCCTTTCGGGCGATTACCCAATTACCAATCCCTCGGGAGCACACCAAAAGCCCGGCGGGGGCGCTGGCCATTCAAAAGATTTTCCAGCTCGTCCACCTTGGCTTCCGCTTCCTCGATTTGCTTCTGGAGCGCAGGGAGATCAAAACGGGTCAGCTGGCGGTCGTCGATCATGTATGATTTGACACCGCCATCCACCAACGCGAGATATGCGGTGCGCAGCTTTTTAAGCGCCGCCTGCCAGAAGTCCAGACGGGCCCGCAGCTCAACCTTGTTGGCCATACTCTCACCTTACCAATCGTCATATTTTTTACTGCGCCCAGAACGCACCTTTTTAGACTTGGCGCGGGGTGCAGCAGGGGCCGCTTGCGGCGTTGCAACGGCCTCTGGCGGGGTTTCGCCGCGGGCCGCCTTTAGCCGCCTGTCTATCAAATCCAGATTGGCAGGAAGGGCCTTGAACGCCGCCATACCGTAGTTGCGGCAGTCCAGAGCCTCGTTCCGCTCATGACCGGGGATTTTCTTCCATATCCACGGCTGTTTCTTTGCTGCATCATACTCCAGACGCTCGGACAGCAGCCCGGCAAAGTAGCCGGAGCCGTAGTCATCGCGCCGGGGGAAATGGCAGTATTTCGAGCCGGGGGTCTTTACGCTCAGATTGTCCATGATGATCTGCTTGCCGGAATCAACGCCGATCTGATATTGCCAGCAGGTCCCCACCGCCACCTTGTTGATGACAATTTTCATCTGCTTCGGCGGGGCTGTGTAGGGCTTATCCGGGCCGGGCATACCCTTGATGCAGAACACCTTTTTCCCAATGCGCTCCCTACAGCGCAGGCGCACATCCTGGGTGAAGTGTCCGCCCTCGTCCACAAAGGACATGGACTGCCGGAGGCCGATACCGTCCTTGAACCGGAATACCCGGTCAAATACCATCTCGTCCAGCTTGGCCCAGGTCGCGTCCTCGTCAGGCCGCCCCATGATAATACCCTTTTCGATGCCCCAGGTTTCCCCGAAATGACCATGGCCGATGACCTCATATTCCATGCGGTCATCCTGGGTGTCCACGCCGGCGGTGAGAACCAGCACCCCGTCAGGCAGGTCAAAGGGTGTCCCACCATCTTCCAGCCCGTATGCCTCCACATCCCGGCGGGCCATCAGACTGTCCTCGTCCTCCAGGTCGCCGCGATCCTCCCACAGCAGCCCGAAGCAAGTGTTGTAGACCACCTGGAGCTTCCGGGTGTTCCCTATGGCGTTGAGATATTTGAGGACGATAGAAGCCCAACTCGCCCACTGGCTGACAAAGGCGTTGAGCCAGAACGAGCGGACGCCCTGCGCATAGGCGGCGGGATTGTCCGCCTCCCAGCGGGCGGGGGCTTTCTTCATTGTGGCCTCGTCGGAGATGCAACCGCAGCTGGGGCAGTTATACCATACGCTCTTGACCTTGTAGACCTTCTTGCGGTTGACCACGGTTTCCTCGTAGTCATACCGAATATGCTCCCACTGGATTTCATGGTACTTCCCGCAGTGGGGGCATCTGGACTTCCACCGCTCCATCGTTCCCTCGCCGTAGGACGCCTCGATTGCGCTGGCGTTCTTAACAGTGGGGGTGCTGACCTCCACCGCCTTGGCATTGTAGAACGTGGTCTGGCGGGCCATGGCCAGCTCCCAGGGGTCGCCCTCGTTGCCGGCGGATGTAGCCCAGCGATCCCGCTCGTCACCCAGCACATAGCGGATGGGCTTCGATGCCAGAGCGTGGGCCTCGGTGGAGCCGCACATAGTCAGGATGCCGCCAGGGTAGGTCTTTTGCAGCAGAGTGTTTCCACTGTCCCGGCTCTTGGGCGCGGCCACCTTCCGGCGCAGTGTGGGGCAGTCCCGAATCATGGGCGCGATTCGGAGTTTAGAATATTCTTTCGCGTCAATGGTGGTCGGATGAATGTAGAGAATACTGCCCGGATCCTCGGCAATGATATAGCCGATGATATTATTCTCCAATTCGGATTTGCCTACCTGGGATGCGGAGGCCATGACAATCCGGCGCACCTTCGGATCGGTGAATGCGTCCATGGGCTCCCGGAGGTACGGCGTCCGGCTGGTGCGCCAGGGGCCTGGCTCAGCGCTGGCCTCGGAGGACAGCCGCCGGTTCCGCTCGGCCCACTGGGTCACGGTCAAATCGTCCGGGGGCTTCATCCCGGCCAGAGCCTTTGCGATTGCGCCGTTCAGACGCCGGGCGGCAGGCCTACTCGTCATCTACATCACCGCCGCCAGCCTCCCACTTCCTCCGCTCCCTGACCCGTTCCTC
>CAOJND010000193.1 GCA_948439445.1 uncultured Eubacteriales bacterium
CAATATGCAAGGCAACAGAATATCGGCAAAAAGAAGCGGCGATTTTAGCGGAACGCTGTCAGGCAATGGTGGTTGTTGGCGATACAAACAGTTCCAACACCGGTCGGCTTGCAATGATTTGCCGGGAACACTGTGAAAATGTCGTTTTGATCGATCAGGCGTCGGAGCTTGATCTGGCGGCGTTTCAGGGGGTTCATCATGTTGGAATCACGGCTGGTGCGTCCACACCAGCGTGGATTATAAAGGAGGTCAACAAGACTATGAGCGAATTAAAAACTGTTGAGACTGCACAGGAGGAAAATTTTGCCGATATGCTGGAGCAGTCCATCAAGACTTTAAATACAGGAGATAAGGTTACTGGTATTGTGACTAGCATCGGCACGACTGAAGTCCAGATTGATCTGGGCACCAAGCACGCCGGCTATATTCCCTATGACGAAGTCAGCAACGATCCCTCTTTGAAGCCTGAGGACGTAGTAAAAGTAGGCGACGAAATTGAAGTTTTCGTTGTGCGTGTCAACGATCAGGAAGGCACCTGCCAGCTCTCCAAGAAGAAACTGGACGGCCTGAAGGTATGGGACGATATCATGGTGGCTTGTGAGAACAAGACCGTGGTGGAAGGTACCGTCACCGAAGAAAATAAGGGCGGCGTTGTCGCCAATGTGAAGGGCGTCCGGGTATTTATTCCCGCATCCCAGTCCGGCATTGCCAAGGGCGGCGATATGGCCAGCCTGGTAGGCAAGCCCGCCAAGATGAAGATTACCGAGGTTAACCGTGCCCGCCGCCGTGTCATCGGCTCTATCCGCGCCGTAACCGCTGAGGCTCGTAAGGCTGCCTTTGAGAAGATCTGGAGCGAAATTGAAGTGGGTAAGAAGTATCAGGGCGTTGTGAAGTCTTTGACTTCCTATGGCGCTTTCGTAGACATCGGCGGCGTAGACGGCATGGTACATGTATCCGAACTGTCCTGGAACCGTATTAAAAACCCTGCCGAGGTTGTAAAGGTTGGCGACGAGATTGAAGTCTTTGTCCTGTCCTTCGACACCGAAAAGCACAAGATTTCTCTGGGTTACAAGACCGCCGAGATGAATCCCTGGACCCAGTTCACCAGCAAGTATGCGGTGGGCGACGTTGCCAAGGCCAAGATTGTGAAGCTCATGACCTTTGGCGCGTTCGCGGAGATTCTGCCCGGCGTAGACGGCCTGATTCACATTTCCCAGATTGCTGACCGCCGCATCGGTAAGCCTGAAGAAGTGCTTTCCGAGGGGCAGGAAGTGGATGTAAAGATCATTGATGTGGACGCGGAGCATAAGCGTATTTCTTTGTCCATTCGCGCCCTGCTGGCGGAAGAGACCGACGCAGAGTAAACTGCAAATTACATACCGGGGCTGCCTTTTGCTGGCCCCGGTATTTTCGTAAGGAGTGTTTTGAAGTGGTAAAGCACATTGTTTTATATACATTAAAAGATAGCTGCGAAAAAGAAGCGACTGTGATGAAAATTGCGAATCTGCTGGAGCCGCTGGTGGGGCAGATCCCCGGCCTTTTGTGGATGGAGGTCAGCCAGACCTTTCAAGGCGGCGCAGACTACGTTTTGTACTCGGAGTTTGAGTCACAGGAGGCATTGGAAGCCTATCAGCAAAATGAACTGCATTTGGCGGCCAAGGCGCAGTTCAGCGACGACATTGCTACCCGGATTTCCGGCGATTATGATTATTGAGGTGTCAAATGAGAGCGATTATCACAGTTGTTGGAAAAGACCAAGTGGGCATCATCGCTGCGGTCTGCAATAAGCTGGCGCAGCATCAGGTGAACGTGCTGGATATTAGCCAGACGGTTTTGCAGGGATTTTTTACCATGATGATGGTGACGGATGTTGCTGCTTGCAACGTGCCGCTGGTGGATTTCATTGAAGAGATGCAGGCGTTGGGCAGAGAAACAGGACTCTCCATCCGTGTGCAGCGGGAAGATAGTTTCGAAGCTATGCATCGTGTCTGAGGGGTAAAAAATGCTGAATCAAAAGGATATTTCGCAGACTATTGAAATGATTGATAAGCAGCATTTGGATGTGCGAACCATTACCATGGGGATTTCCCTACGGGATTGCTGCCATCCTGACCCGCAAAAAAGCTGCGACAAGATTTATGATAAAATTACACGTCTGGCGGAAAAGCTGGTTCCCACCGGCGAGGCCATTGAGAAAGAGTTTGGCATTCCCATTGTCAATAAGCGCATTTCCGTAACCCCGATTGCTATGGTGGCGGAAAGCAGCGAATGCGACGATTACGTGTTGTTTGCCAAGACGCTGGATCGCGCTGCGAAGGAATGCGGGGTCAACTTCGTCGGCGGCTTTACGGCTCTGGTGCAAAAGGGCTTCACTGTTGGCGACCGCAAACTCATTGCTTCCATCCCGGAGGCTCTGGCGGTAACAGAGCGGGTATGTTCTTCTGTCAATGTTGGTTCTACCAGAGCGGGTATCAACATGGACGCCGTCCGGCTGATGGGTGAAATTGTAAAGAAAACTGCTGCGCGAACTGCGGATAACGACGGCTTGGGCT
>CAOJND010000194.1 GCA_948439445.1 uncultured Eubacteriales bacterium
TTCCCTACGCCGCTACGCGCCAGGGCCTCCACCACATGACCGCCCACGCCTCCAATGCCGAAGACCGCCACATGGGCCTGTTTCAGCCGCTCCACGCCCCCGGCGCCCAGCAAAAGCCGGGTCCGGGAAAAGCCATCTTCCATGGTCGTCAAACCCTCCTATTCAACGTCTCATGCATGCTGCCTGTGCGAAAGCCCTCTAGATCCAAGGTCACATAGGCAAATCCCAGTGCTTTCAACGCCGGGACAATGGTTTCGCGCAGTGCGGCTGCCTGTTCAACTGCCTCCGGCAGCACCTCTACCCGGGCCAGCCTGCCATGTACCCGCACTCGCACCTGTCGGAAACCCAGGTCCATCAGCAGTTTTTCCCCACGGTCCACCATAGACAGTTCCTCTTTTGCAATCGGTTCTCCATAGGCAAATCGGGAAGCCAAGCAGGCATAGGAGGGCTTGTCCCATGTAGGCAGGCCCAACTGCCGGGACAGCTGGCGGATCTCCGCCTTGGTCAGCCCCACCTCTCGCAGAGGACTGCGGATTCCCAATTCCGCCACCGCCCGAAGCCCTGGCCGGTCCTCCTCCAGGTCATCCAGATTAGAGCCTTCGCAAACCCAAGCCAGCCCCTCCCGGCGGGCAATGTTCAAAAACTGGGAGAGCAAATGCCTTTTGCACAGATAACACCGGTTTGGCGGATTCTGGGAAACACCTGGAATTTCCCATGGATCCACCGGCACCTCCACCTGACGAATTTCGGACCGTTGACAAAAAAGCCGCGCCTGCTCTCTCTCCCGCTCGGGAAAAAATGGAGAGATCGCTGTAAACGCCACCGCGCTATCTCCCAAAACCCCATGGGCCACCGCCAGCAGCAAGGTGGAATCCACCCCGGCGGAAAAGCCCACAGCCACGCTACCCATGTCCTGGAAAAGCTCCGACAGGTAGCCCAGCTTCTGTTGCAGCTGCGTCACGAGCCCCACCCCCTTCCAATCCTGGATTTCCTACCTTATCGGTGTGATTTATATCATGAAAGCCCCTGCTTGTCAAGGGTAAACGCCGTCGTGCACTTTTGCCGCATCCATCGTTTTATACTTTCTCGCCCACAAAATATTGCATTTCTCAACAAATTATGGTATCCTGGAGAAAACGCAGAGGAGGAAATTTTATGCGGCAGATTACCATTGGCAGCACCGGCATCACCGTGCCTCAAAGTGGATTCGGGGCACTCCCCATTCAACGGGATGATTTGGATACGGCAAAGAGGATTTTACGCCGGGCCTTTGCAGGCGGTTTCCGGTTTTTTGACACGGCCCGGGCTTACTCCGACAGCGAATACAAGTTAGGGCAAGCCCTGGCTGATGTACGCGATCAAATCACAATCGCCTCCAAAACCATGGCACTGACGCCAAAGGATTTTTGGGCCGATTTGGAGCTTTCTTTACACAACCTACAGACGGACTATCTGGATCTATACCAATTTCATTGCGCCAATCAGGTGTTCTGCCCTGGAGACGGTACAGGTATGTATGAATGCATGCTGGAGGCCAAGGCCCAGGGTAAAATCCGGCATATTGGCATAACCGCCCACAAAATTGGGGTTGCGGAGGAGGCGATTGCCTCAGGGCTATATGAAACCCTGCAATTCCCCTTTAGCTATCTCTCATCCGCTCGGGAATTGGCTCTAGTCTCTGCCTGTCAAAAGGCGAATATGGGCTTTATCGCCATGAAAGCGCTGGCCGGTGGTTTAATCAATCGTTCTGATGCTGCAATGGCCTATATGAACCAATTTGACAACGTCGTTCCCATCTGGGGAATCCAGAGAGAAGCTGAATTGGACCAATGGTTGTCTTACATGGACAACACCCCAAGTATGACCCCAGAGCTGGCCAACTTTATCGAGACAGAGAAAGGATCGCTTACTGGAGACTTCTGCCGGGGCTGTGGCTATTGTATGCCATGCCCTGTGGGAATTGAGATCTCCACCTGCGCCCGAATGTCTCTCATGCTACGCCGCGCCCCTTCCGAAGCATGGCTGACCCCTGAGCACCAAGCACAGATGCAAAATGTAACATCTTGTCTACAATGCGGTGAATGTATGAAAAAATGCCCCTATGAGCTAAATACACCGGAATTATTAAAACGCAACTATGAGGACTACCAAAATATTCTTTCCGGAAATACAAGCGTCATGTAGACTTGCTAAAGATTTATCAATCACAGTACTCTACAAGTAGGTTTTTAAAACTCCCATAGAGAATACTGAGTTCCATGAAAGCTATTTGTGCCATTCGCAAAACATGGCACAAATAGCTTTTAAGAAGCATTCGACCGTTTCATTTCTGCTTTATGGGCCGCAAAATTCTCCTCAAGCCGTGTGCAAAATACAAATAAAGGACAGTCCATATGAACTGTCCTTTATTTTGGCTCCCCCTGTCGGACTCGAACCAACGACACCCTGATTAACAGTCAGGTGCTCTACCGACTGAGCTAAGGAGGAATCTTCATGTTGGCATTACCTATCTTCCCGTGCAGTTACCCGCAAAGTATTGTCGG
>CAOJND010000195.1 GCA_948439445.1 uncultured Eubacteriales bacterium
GGCAAACAGGCTTAAATATGTTGGGCTGCACCCTGGCCAGTGCGATTCTCACCGTAATCTGCGGCTATCTCTCCGCCAGAACCGCCTCAGGCTTTAGCTTCACCATACGAGAGCATCTGTTTCACCATGTGATGGAGTTGGGGCAGCAGGAGATGTTGGCATTTTCCATTCCCAGCCTAATTACCCGCACCACCAATGATATTACCCAGCTACAAATGCTGGTGTCCATGGGCTTGCAGGTGATGATCAAGTCCCCCATTATGGCGGTGTGGGCTGTGATGAAGATCCTAGGCAAGAGTTGGGAGCTGTCCATGGTTACGGCAGTCTTTGTGGTGGCTATTGTAGTGATGATTCTGGTGATCATGGTGGTCGTGGTGCCCAGGTTCCGGATTGTCCAGCGCCTTACCGATCAAATCAACCGGGTGGCCCGGGAGAATCTCACCGGCATCCAAGTGGTCCACGCATTTAACGCGGAAGCCTATCAAAATGAAAAGCTGGATCAGGTCAATACCCAGATGATGAAGACTCAGTTGTTTAACCAGCGGATGTTCGCCACCATCATGCCCATGATGGGTTTGGCGATGAACGGGCTGTCTCTGGCCATCTATTGGCTGGGCGCCGCCCTACTGAACCAAATTGCCGTGACAGATTTGGCCACCCGGCTGACCATGTTCAGCAATATTGTGGTGTTTAGCACCTACGCCACCTACGTTGTCATGTCTTTTATGATGATGGTGATGATCTTCATGATGTTGCCCCCCGCTCAGGTTTCCGCAGAGCGGATTAACCAGGTGCTAAATACCGCCGCCAGCATTCGGGAAGGGGCTGTCAGCAAAGCGCCGGAGACCGGCACTGTAGAATTTCGCAATGTGACCTTCCGCTATCCCGATGCGGCGGAGGACGACCTGACAGACATCAGCTTTCGGGTGGAGCAAGGGCAAACCCTGGCCATCATCGGCGCAACCGGCAGTGGCAAAACCACACTGATCAATCTAATCGCCCGGTTCTACGACGCTACCGCCGGTCAGGTGCTGGTGGACGGCGTCAACGTAAAAGATTACAGTTTTGACGCGCTGTACAATCGGATGGGTTATGTAACCCAAAAAGCCGTTCTGTTCGCCGGGAGTATTCAGAACAATGTAGCCTTTGGCCAAGCCAGCCAAAAAATTGACGCCGGCGCGGTGGAGCACGCCATTGATTTGGCCCAGGCGCGGGACTTTGTCGCCCAACAGCCGGAGGGCATTGGCCATTTCATCGCCCAGGGCGGAAAAAATGTGTCCGGCGGACAGAAACAGCGACTGTCCATTGCCAGAGCTTTGGCAAGAACGCCAGAGATTTTAATATTCGACGATTCCTTCTCTGCATTGGATTACCGTACAGACGCCGCATTGCGCAAGGGGCTGGCCAAAGAGCTGAAAGGCGCAACAAAGATCATTGTGGCGCAGCGAATCAGCACCATTCGTCATGCGGATCAGATTTTGGTTCTAGAGCGAGGCCACCTGGTCAGCAAGGGCACCCACGAGCAGCTAATGCAGCAATGCCAGGTCTATCGGGAAATTGCCATGTCCCAGCTATCCGCTGCGGAGTTGGCTTAAAGGAGGAAACGGGATATGCCAAGACGATTTGAACGCGCAACCTCCGGCGAAATAAGATCCGCACTGGGGAAAGTGACGGCATATATGCGCAAATACCTGCCGGTGGTTCTGTTCGCGCTGGTGCTGGCCGCCCTTGGCGCGGTACTGACCATCATTGGGCCAGATCAGATCGGTAAGATTACAGAAATTATGTCTGCCGGGCTGGTTGGACCCATCGATATGAATGCGATTGGAGAAGTAGGCCTTCGCCTGCTGTGCATCTATGGCTTTAGCGCACTGTTTACCTTCCTGGAGCATTTCATGATGGCGACGGTCACCCTGCGCACTTCCAAGCAGCTCCGGGGAGATCTGTCCGCCAAAATCAACCGGGTTCCCCAAAAGTATTTCAATCAGCACACCCAGGGCGATCTGTTGAGCCGGATTACCAATGACGTGTCCACCCTGCAACAGGGCCTGTCCAATAGCCTGCCCAATATGATCGGGGCCATCGCTCAGTTCGTAGGTTGCCTGTTTATGATGTTTCACACCCAATGGCGGCTTGCTCTGTGCGTGATTGGCATCACCCTAATCGGCATGTTCCTGGTGATGCTAATCATGTCCCACTCCCAAAAATTCTTTATCGCCCGGCAGAAAAGTCTGGGCGAACTGAATGGCTATGTGGAGGAAATGTACGCCGGTCATGAAGTGGTCCGCTGCTCCCGGGCCACGGAGGGGGTCAAATCCCATTTTGCCCATCTCAATCAGCAGGTTTACGATGCCAACTGGCACTCCCAATTTCTGTCCGGTATGATGCAGCCCATGATGAATGTGATCGGCAATCTGGGCTATGTGACGGTGTGCGTCGTGGGAGCCTCTCTGGCATTGAATGGAATCATCGAATTTTGGGTGATTGTGTCCTTTATCCTATATGTCCGGCTATTTACCTCTCCTCTGACCCAAATTAC
>CAOJND010000196.1 GCA_948439445.1 uncultured Eubacteriales bacterium
CCTGCCTCCTGAACCAGTTGATCCAGCGAACGGAAGGTATATCCCATTTCTTCCCATTTGGTCAGCAGCTCATCCAGAATTTCCCCGTTGGTTTTGGAGGTGCTGTGGAGCAGGACAATAGCGCCGGGGTGAATGCGGTTCAGCAGTTTGTCAAAGGCTTCCTCTTTGGAGGGCTGTTTGTCTTCATACCAGTCCACATAGGCCAGGCTCCAGAAAAAGGTTTTGTACCCCAGCTTTTTGGCCATCGTCAGGTTGGTTTCGCTGTATTTCCCCTGGGGCGGACGGTAAAATTTTGACATCGGCTGCCCCGTGGTCTGCTGGCAGAGGGCTTCCAGGTCGTTTAATTCCTTGGAAAATGCTTCTTCCGTGGAAATCTGGGACATGTTCGGGTGGTGGTATGTATGGTTGCCGATGGTATGGCCTTCCTCCACCATCCGCTTTACCAGATCCGGGGAGGTGGTTATGTAGTTGCCCACCAGGAAAAAGGTGGCGGGCGCATTGTGTTTTTTCAGTGCATCCAGGATGGCAGGTGTATTTCCGTTTTCGTAGCCGGCGTCAAAGGTGAGGTAGATCACCTTTTCGCCGGCTTCGTCGATGTAGTAGGCGTCGTAGGCTTTCAGCGCTTCCGCCGTGGTATTGGCTACCGGGGGCTTTCCGTTTTCCGGGAAGCTTAAGCCCCAGTTGGATTCTGCCGTGGAGGAAGCCTGAATCACGGCTGTGGAGTTGACCGTGCGGATTTTCTGGTGATGGGAAAATTTTCCTGCCCCTGCGCCCAGGAAAAAGGCAAAGGTCAAAAAGAGGACACTTTTTATCAGCTTTTGATTATGAAGTATCTGGGGAAAGGCGCCATCGGTACATTTGACCGGATTGAGAGAGATCCGGCGGAACACGCTGGCGCCGCTCTTTGCCGCTTCTTTTGATTGCGAATGATCCGGCATACTAGGCCGGCGACGCGTTTTGTCAGATCTGGATAGATGAAAATGCTTGAAAACAGGCTGTTTCATAGACACCGCCAATGATTTGTTATCATATTATATTGGGGGAGAAGGCCGTTCATGACTGCGGGGCAAGCCCGGAAATGAATTTCTGAATCGGCTGGATAAATCATTGGGCTTTTGCATAGATTGCGTTAAAGGCTTCCTAAATTGCAGGAGTATTTTCATGGAGATTTATGTGGTAAAGCAAGGAGACAGCGTTGACAGCATTGCAGCGGCCAAAGAGGTTCCCGTAGAGAAGCTGATTTATGACAATCAGCTGGTGTATCCGTATCAACTTGCCATCGGGCAGGCTCTTATTCGTTGAAGTAGGAGGGGGCATGGGAAGGCTTGCAGTGCGGTATCGCACTGGTTTTCCGTAAGTTGATCCTTTGCCATAGAAGATTAGCGAATTCAGGCCTGTGAATTGTTGCGTGTTGTTTCCGTGATATGGTATTCAAATGCGGAAAATTGTGATATACTTTCCCAAAATAGCTAAAAGATGGATCATTCCACTGGCTGTAAATGATACTAACGATATTGCAATAGACAAGGAGTAGTGAAATAGATGAAATTACTGATTCAAAACGGACATGTAATCGACCCTGCCGCCGGCCGCGACGGAAAATATGACATATTGATTGAGGATACAAAGGTTTCGGAGATCGCGCCCCATATCGAGGCAAAAAGAGCGGATCAGGTGGTGGACGCGTCGGGCTGCTATGTGGTTCCGGGCTTTATCGACCTCCATGTGCATCTGCGGGACCCGGGGCTGACCTATAAGGAGACCCTTGCTACCGGCTCTCTGGCGGCGGCGAAAGGTGGCTTTACCAGTATCTGCCCCATGCCGAACACAAAGCCGGTGACGGACACGCCGGAGAAAATCAGGGAGCTTCTGAAACGGGCGAAAACGGAATCGGCGGTTCATATCCTTCCGATCGGCGCCGTTACCCTGGGGCAGGAGGGGGAGATTGTCACGGATATGAAAGGAATGGCCGAGGCCGGGGCCGTGGGCGTCAGCGAGGACGGCAAATCCGTGATGAACAGCCAGGTTTACAGAGAAGGGATGAAGCTGGCCAGAGAAAACGGCCTGGTGGTGATGGCCCACTGCGAGGATAAGAACCTGGTAAACGGCGGCGTGATGAACGCCGGGGCGAAAGCGGAGGAGCTGGGGCTTCCCGGTATCACCAATGCCGTGGAGGACGTGATTGTGGCCAGGGATATCCTTCTGGCGAAGGAAACCGGGGCGAAGCTGCATCTGTGCCATTGTTCCACTGCGGACAGCGTGGCGCTGACCCGGCTGGGCAGGGAGCTGGGCGTGGATGTGACCGCCGAGGTCTGCCCCCATCATTTCGTCATGAGCTGTGAGGAAATCACGGAGGATCACGGCCGGTTCAAGATGAATCCGCCGCTGCGCGGCAAAGCGGATGTGGAGGCATTGAAAAAAGGGCTGGCGGATGGAACCATGGACTGTATCTCCACAGATAATGACCCCCATGCGCCGGAGGAGAAAAACAGATCGATGATGCAGGAAGCCTTTGTTATCGTAGGGATTGAG